>PIXU01000284.1 GCA_003601795.1 Candidatus Methanophagales archaeon | reverse complement strand
TGGATACAAGCGGAAAAAGGATAGAGGAAGTCGCTTCTATGGTACGCGCGATTATAGATGCAGAGACCACGGGCGATAGCAGAAGGAAGGAAACGCTAAGGAACATGCATAAGCCCGGATCTGTGGACTGGTGTTGTCATTGAGAAGGATTGTCTAACGGCAAAATGAAAAACTGCTACCTGAACTAACTAAAAAGAAAAGCTTTACCAAAAGAACCTACAAATATTTCTTAGCACAGGTTCTTTCTGCGAAGCGAATTTTTAGTAAAGGTTTTTGCGAAGCAAAAAAGTTTTTAGAAAGAAAATGTTTTAAAAAAAGGAAAAAGTGTTAAAATGGCGATTGATCCAATCCTGCGTGCCTTTGCAGATAAATCCAGGTTAGTAAGAACGACAGTGCGATTCTTCGCTGCACGAGGGATCTCGCCTAATTCCCTCTCCCTTCTTTCCTTCTTCTTCGCTCTACTCGCCGGCTTATTTTTCTTCTTCTCCGGTAACTGCATCTACTCTTTTAACTTTCTTTTGATGCTCGCCGGCGTTTTCGTATGCCTGAACGCTCTTTTGGATGCTTTAGATGGTGTTTTAGCGCGTGAAACCGGGATTGCAAGCAAAAAGGGCGATTTTCTTGATCATGTTATTGACCGATATTCCGACATGTTCATTATCGGGGGTATTATCCTCGGTGGTTATGTGAATCCAAGATGGGAAATCGGCTTGGTAGCGATTATCGGTGTTTTGTTCTCTTCTTATATGGGCACGCAGGCGCAGGCAGTCGGGCTGAGCAGGGTGTACGGTGGTTTGATTGGCAGAGCAGACCGCATTTTGATTATCATCGCTGCCACTTTTCTCTCTCTCTTCTTACCAGATCCATTTCCCGGGTGGGGTTCGCTGAGCTTTCCCCTCCTCGGCTGGGCAATATTTATCTTTGCCCTGCTCTGTAATGTCACCGCCTTACAAAGGTTCTTTTACGCATGGAGACGGATTTAAAAAACAATGAAAAATGAAAATTGCAAAGTGCAAAATTTTGGCTTCTCTCTGTAATGGTTGCAAATCCTCGGTTGGAATTAGCTTGGCTCTCCCCATTAGTTTCAACCAGTATAACGACTCACGTAATTCTTTCAAGACAAGCTGCATTTTGTGGATGAAATCAGCCTTGCTTTCGGCACCACAGGCTTCTTCATAATTCGCTCCTGAGGATGTTGCGGACCGCATTAACTGATATGTCGACCCACAGCGGTTTTATTGAGCTTGACGGTTAGTCCAATAATGCGGACTCCAAAGTCCAATAAACGTTCGGATAGGCTCTTTCTATTATTTTGCATTTTTCAATTTGCATTTTGCATTGCGCTATGGCTCCTTCACCCTTAATATCCTCAATGCGAGCAAAGCCGCATTTTCCCCGTTGTCTATCCCCACTACGCCTACCGGAACACCCGAAGGCATTTGGACCATGGAAAGCAAAGCGTCCATGCCTAACAACTTCCCACTCACAGGAACACCAATGACCGGCTTTTCTGTTTTTGACGCTATTACCCCCGGCAATGCCGCCGATAGCCCCGCAATCGCTATTATCACCTCCACTTGACCTTCGCTTTCCCTCAGATATCTGTCCAGCTCATCGGGATTCCTGTGTGCCGAGATAACCTTCACTTCATATGGTATTTTATGCCCCTCCAACTCCTTTACCGCTTTATCTGCCACCGCTCTATCGCTTTCCGAACCCAATATTATCGCTACTTTCTTCATTTTTTTCCGATTTCACTATCTTTGCCTCAAAATCTTGTGGTTTACTTTGCTTTAGCTCTTCGCTCTCTCTTCTATCACGCAGGTAAACTCCTCCGGGTCCCTTATCCTTTCCAACTCTTCCTTCCGTATCAAAACCGTATTATCTATCTGGACTCGCTTAACATTCCCATTCACCACGAACACCGACTTCGTTCTCGTAACCTGCGACAAACTGCTTATTATCCTTGCCCTTTTTACCATTCGCTTCCCGTATTTGCTTATCCCTGTGAGAATTTTTACTCTTTCGCTTTCTTCTCTCCTTTTCCCCGCTAACGAGTGCGGAAGTGAAACAGCGCTGAAAGGTGCATACGCAGTTCTAAATATCTCAAACCCTATCTCTTCCATTATTCCCAATATATATCGCTCCAAACTCGAAGCCGATTCTTCTACTCCTGATTCTGATAGATCAGGAGGTAAAGGGCTTTCTAATTCCGGTTTTAAAAACTCCAAAGCTTCTATTAACTTTGTATCCAAAATCTCCTCGAGCTTTAGTGCTATATCTATGGTAGTGCTCATTCCTCCATCCTCATATTTGCTTACACTCCTCCTTGAAATCCCTAATTCCGCAGCAACGTCTCCCAGTGAAAGTTGCTTCTTTTCTCTTGCATTTTTCATCTCTTCTCCATCTAAGTTAACGTACAACCCCCCTGTGGCCGAATAGACGCATGGAGGCACCCCCTCAACAAAATAGTCATATAGTGTTCGCGTATTTAGAGCAGGAATGCCATATCTATGATATACAACGTCATCTTCTAAAAAGAACGCACTTTTTCGCTCACCCACCACGATGGGAGAAGCAAGCAAGCAGAATGCTGCACGCTTTATGCTCCTCGCTACTTCCTCGCTAATGCCATCTATGTTATGCAATATCTTCGCTAACAGGGTTATTTCCTCACGCCGCGCCGCTAAATCAAAACTCCTCGCTTCGCATCTACTCGATACGATAAATCCCGCTTCCTTCAATATTTCCGCTACCCTTACAACTAGGTCTTCCTTCATTTTGCATTTTTCGTGTATACATAGATAGTATAACTTCCTTCTATTAAAGGCACGTCATCTGTGTTAATCTGCGTTAATTGGTGTCAATAATTTATTTTCTTGGTTTCGATATTTCCCTTGCGCGCCTGGTTGCTTCTATCACCGCTTCCATCATCGCTGCCTTCACACCTCTCGATTCCATTACATACAGCCCCCTTATTGTCGTTCCTCCCGGAGATGCGGTCATTGTCTCTATCTCCGATGGCTTATCACCCGCACGAATCATCTTCGCTGCTCCCATCGCCGTCTCGCAGGCAATTGCCAGCGATAAATCTCGTGGCAAACCCTCATATACACCGCCATCTGCCATCGCATCTATCACCGCAGCAAAAAAAGCGATGCCACTCCCACTTAGCCCTGTAATAACGTCCATGTCACTCTCCTTCACAGAATGAACCTCGCCAATAGCACTTAAAATCCCTTTTGCTATTTCTTCATCTTCGTCTTCTGCATATTCGCCTTTGCATGTTGCAGATACTGCCGCTCTTACTCGTGCCCCTATATTCGGCATTGCGCGAATTACTTTTCTTCCTCCTGCTTTCCCCAGATACTCCTCTATCGCTCCTGTTGGCACGCCAGCAGCTATCGAAATCAACATCTTCTCTTCGTTCATCACAGGTGCAATCTCCTCTACCACTCCACGCACATCGTTTGGCTTAACTGCTAAAATCACCACTTCTGATTTCTTTGCTGTCTCTTCGTTACTTTTACATATCGCCACTCTTGACTCCATGTCCGCATCAAAAAATCTGAGTTTTTCGGGGTTTGCGTCACTTACAAAGATCTTCACCTCTGGCTCTGCTGCCAATAGCCCACGAAGAATTGCCATTCCTATGTTTCCCACGCCGATAATACCTATTCTCTTTTCCTTCGCTTTCTTCTCCTCATTCATTCATTCATTTCATTCTGCCTATTCTTTCATCGGATT
Source organism: Candidatus Methanophagales archaeon (assembly GCA_003601795.1). Classification (GTDB taxonomy): domain Archaea; phylum Halobacteriota; class Syntropharchaeia; order Alkanophagales; family Methanospirareceae; genus QEXZ01. Next base: position 10,560 of record PIXU01000284.1, on the reverse strand, counting down.
TATAAGCACGACGTTATTGCCTCGAACGATCACAGAGCCAAGCAGCCTCCTCTTTTCTCCGTTCTCTAACTCGTTTGCACCACTCAGATGCAAATTCAAATAATCATCCACACTTGTCAACACACCCTCCAGAACGCTCCTCTCACCTTTCATCTCTACATGCACCCTTCTCCCCACCAAACTTTGTATTCTTTTATTTGGAAACATATTCCCTTCTCCTCTATCTTTATACATTTACCCCTTTATTTAAAAGGTATTTGGTATATGCTCAAGCGTATCTTCAATTTACTATACCCATCTTGAATTAATTGATGTAAAAAGGAAAAAGAAAAGTTTATTAAAGAATTAAAGAAAAATTAAATCTAAAAAATTGAGAGATAGCAAATAATGGCGGCAACGATAATAATACCGGCTAAGCTGAAAGAAAAGCTTGAGGAATTAGAAAGAAAGAGGGAGATCACGTTAGAGGAACTTATCGTAACTGCCCTTGATGAAAAATTTTCGTTATTAAATCCGGAGGATAAGGCAGAGATACACTTAGAACTTTGTGAGAAATATTTAAGTGATGCGGAGGAGCTTTTGCGCAAAAAGGATTCGGTTCAAGCATCTGAGAAGGGATGGGGTGCTGCTTCGCAAATTTTAAAAGCGATGGCTGCAAAGGAAGGAAAAGAGTTGAGAAGCCATAGAGAGCTTTGGGAGTATGCCTCGGAGTTAAGAATAAAATATGAGGATGAAGAGCTTGGCGTTTTTTGGCGTGAGGCAAATACATTACACATGAATTTCTATGAAAACTGGATGCCTTTGAATGAGGTTGAACTTACCGTGAGAGACGTTAAGAGATTCGTAGAGAAGTTAAGAAGGCTGATGAAAAGATGAATATGGTAACAAAAGCTATTAAGGATGCTTTAGATAATTTGGACAAAAACTTTTGTCCTCTTGCTGGTGGTAGGTATCGATTGTAGTTCCGCATGCGATGCAGTGATGTCCAGGAAAACAAGCTCATCCGCGCCTTGCGTATCGTATTCCGCCGCAAGGTAGATACAAATATTGTAGTCACTAATGTATTATTTGTAGCCTCTCGAAAAGAAAGAATAAAATGCTCCATGATTTGGTTATTGAAGGCAAAGTTGTAAATCCTGAAGAGATTTATGACGCTCAGATAGGCATTGACGAGGGATACATTACAGAGATAAAAAAACATGGTTTACGAGGCGAGAGGAAGGTAGATGCTGTAAGCGGTTGTTTGATTTTCCCCGGGTTTATTGATATACATGCCCATTTAAGGGAGGACAGCAGCCATAAATGGGACTACAAGGAAGATTTTAAATCCGGTGCTGCCGCAGCACTTCATGGCGGTATATCTACCGTTGTGGACATGCCAAATACTCCTTTGCCGGGCATTAATTCCGAGCGAATAAGAAAAAAGAAGAAACTCGCATACATAAAGTCGAAGGGTTTGATTGATCTCTTTTTCTGCGGCGGTGTAACGGAATCCAACACGGATATAGACACAAATGCGATTATGGATATGCGGAAAGAAGTAGTAGCTTACAAGATATACCTTGCCGAGACCTCCGGTGGATTATGTATCCATGAAGAGTTGCTGCCAGAAGCCATTAAAAAGGTAGTGGCGACTTCTAAACCCGTTGTAATCCATTGCGAAGACCAGGTGATTATAGAAAATAGGAAGAAGGAATTGAAGATAAAAAGCAAAGAATGGAGCACTCAGAAACATGTGGAAATCCATTCCAGGTTAAGACCTGAGGAAGCGGAATTGTCCGCGGTAAGGAAAGTTCTATCCGCAGCTTCTGCTTCCTCTTCTTCCCTATACAACCAAATAAAAATTAAAATCAATATAGCCCATGTTTCTGTTTACGAGACTTTGGGTATGATAAAGCGATACGAACAAGGCAAGGTTCACTGTGAAGTTACACCACACCATTTGTTCTTTAGTAAACGCGAGGTATTGGCTAAAAAGGCGTTTTTAAAGACAAACCCTCCTTTGAGAACCTGGAAAAATAGGCTCCGGCTGCTGGAAGCGTTTAAAAAAGGCGGAATAGATTTTTTAGTTACCGACCATGCACCGCATACGAAGGAGGAAAAAGCACGTGATATTTTGGATGCGCCAGCCGGTGTCCCTAATTTGGATACTTATGGTAATTTTGTTGCCTGGTTGATTGCTCGCTATGGTGTTCATCCAAAACTTATATCAAAGGTATGTTCATATAATCCCGCAATGTTCCTTGGATTGAACGATAGAGGGCGTATAGAAGTAGGGAAAAGGGCAAATTTGACCATACTGGATATAAAGAAGCAAGTGAAAATCAGCAGCGAACTCTTATATACAAAATGCGGGTGGTCACCCTACGAGGGCTATGAATTTCCCGGGACGGTAAAACATACCATTTTTAATGGTGTTGTGGAGACGGAGTACGAAGAAAGCAATTGGTGATTCGAGCTCCTCCAATTACATTTTTCATTGTATAATAATAGTATATAAAAAGTTCCAACGCATGAACCCTATCATAGAGACCGTCTGGGTTGCAATATGGCTGATGCTGCCTGCATATATAACAAATGCGAGTGCGGCGTTTTTTGGCGGCAAAACGCCAATAGATAGAGGTATCTTCTTCGGTAAAACCCGCTTACTTGGTGATGGAAAGACATACGAGGGTTTCTTAAAAGGATTATCATGCGGGTTTGGCTTTGGCATTTTTCAGCAGATGTTTTTGAGTGAATATCTAAAAATGCCTTCTTTTGGTCTTTTTCCATCCTTTTTTGTGACTTTGTTTTGCTTATCCGCAGGTGCAATGCTTGGCGACCTGCTTGGAAGCTTCATAAAAAGGAGGTTGGGGCTAAAAAGAGGTGCTTCTTTACCTCTGGTGGATCAATTAGACTTTGTGGGTGGTGCCTGGCTGCTTTTGTTCTTGTTTACAAGAGGCTGGTTTGTCAGAGCCTTTTCGGTGGAGATAATCATTGTGGTTATTATTATCTCCCCGGTGTTGCACCTGCTTACAAATTACATTGGCTTTAAGATAGGGAAGAAGGGGGTGCCGTGGTGAAATATCCTTCTGAAGTTGGGCAAAAAATTTTGAAGGGTTTATTCAACTTCAAGGATTCGTCTGATCTCCCCTATTATCTTTGGGTTTAGGGATACTTCCAAGCCATAGGACGTTGGCTTTGGAACAATGTATCCCTCTTTGGTTAGTAATTTCAAAGCTTTCTTTATCTCCCCACGTGCATATTTTGGAAAACCCTTTATTACATTATCTTCTGAGGTATGTCGCCCTCCCACATACCTTCCTTTGTAAAGCTTTTCCAATATCGCCTTTTTATAAATATCCATTAGTAACAATTTAGTTACATGCTTCCATAGTATAATAATTGTACTTAATAGCAAAATTTATATACTTACTTGATTATTTAATTAATAGGAAATTTTTAAAAAATGGAAGTATCAGAAGAAAGCCCAATGCAAGCTATATTTGGAAACCACCCGCAGGTAAAAATCATAGAAACTTTAGTTCTACATCCTGATTTCGACTACAATCTCACCGAATTGGCAGAAAATGCTGAAGTATCCAGGGCTACGGTATTCGCACTGAAAGACAAGCTTTTACATTACGGTGTCATGAAACCAACAAAAAAAGTGGGGCGAATACAGCTATATAGGTTCAATAAGGACAGCCCTACAGGGAAGCTGCTGAACACTCTCTCCTTCAAGTTGGCAGATATAGATATAGATTTGCTACTCAAAGAAGAGGATATAGAAGAAGCGAAAAAGCAGGAAGAAGTTGTAACTGCCTATTAACTATTTCATAGCTGAGGTAAAAGATACTGGTTTGACCTGCATCTTGCATCTTCCATCTCGTGAAAATCTGTGTAATCTTATGGTTACTGAAATCAAAAAATCGAAAAATATATATAGAACATCAAAAGAATGGAAAGAGAAATGGTGCCAGAGAAGAATAGAGAGGAAAAATAAAGACGAAAGGTGGTAAGATTGTTTTTAGCTGAACATTATCCGGTGCTGGTCATTGTAATCTCCTTGCTTTCTGCATTTACTATTTTGATTGCTGGTTGGGTGAATAAGAAGGCTTGCTTACCTATTTCCCTTGCGACCATTTCCGTGCAACTATTGCTCGCTTTTTTTATTTTACATCAGGTCATAACCAGTGGAACGATACATTACTGGTTGGGTGGATGGGCACCTCCCTGGGGCATAGAATACGTTATGGATGCATTCAACGCATACGTGCTGGTTATAGTTCTATTCATCTGCCTATTAGCGGCGATATATTCAAAGAGAAGCATAGAAAAAGAGCAGCCCGGCAAAATCGTGCCTTTCTATGTGGTCTTTCAACTTCTTATCACTGGTCTATGCGGTATAACGGTAACCGGGGATATATTCAATCTGTATGTTTTCCTGGAGATAGCCTCTTTAGCGGCGTATGCGTTAATAGCTGTTGCAGGCGGGAGAGCGCTGAAAGCAAGTTATAACTATGTGATTATGGGCTCAATAGGCGCTTGTTTCTACCTTCTCGGCGTAGGTTTCCTGTATGCTGTAACCGGCTCGCTTAACATGCACGACCTCTCGCTTTTATTGCCGCCGCTGTATGGAAATAAAGTAGTGCAAGCGGCTTTTGTCTTCTTTGTCGTTGGAATGAGCATAAAGATGGCGCTCTTTCCACTTCATATCTGGCAGCCGGATGCATATACCTACGCCCCTTCAGCGGTTAGCGTAATAATCGCGGCGGCGATGTCTAAGGTCTCAATTTATGCATTCATCCGTGTTTTTTTCTCGGTCTTTACCACGGATTTTATTGAGATTTATGTGCCCATTGCCGCTACTCTTTCCTGGATAGCCGCGATAGCTATCATCGTGGGCTCGCTTATTGCAATAATGCAGACGAATTTAAAGAGAATGCTTGCTTATTCCAGTGTCTCACAGGTGGGTTATATCGTACTTGGTGTTGGTCTCTATTCCACCCAGTGGGGACTGTACGGTGCGTTGATGCATATATTGAATCACGCAATAACGAAAGGATGCCTGTTCCTGGTCGCCGGCGCCATTATATACCGGAGTGGTTTGTGGCACATAAGAGATTTCGAGGGGTTGGGTAAGAAGATGCCTTACACCTCCGCTGCTTTCACGATAGCCGCGTTATCAATGATAGGGGTGCCTCCAACTGTGGGATTTATGACGAAATTGTGTCTGGTGTTAGCCTCTTTAGAAGCGGTGGAATACGTGTTTGTAGCCGTTATACTTTTCAGCACACTTCTTAATTTGGTCTATTTCTGGCGAGTTATAGATCGCATGTATTTTGTGCGGAAGGAGGGAGAGGAAGAAAGCGAACATGAGATAAAAAAGGAGGAAGCACCGCTGAGCATGGTCTTTCCTGCCTTGATTCTCGGATCGCTCTGCGTTATTGTCGGTATCCTATGGCTCCCGGGGTCTGTCACTCCTTTACAACCAATAGTTAATCAGGCAGTGAAAGCATTGTTGGGTATGGGGGTGGTTGTACCATGACCGAGGGACTAATAGTCTCCATTTCCAGTTATATACCTCTATTTGCAATTCTATGCCCTGCTACTGCTTCGGTTCTTATATTGCTGTCCAGCAAACGACCGAATATAAGAGAGAGCTGGACGATTATCGCCGGCATACTCCAGTTCTCGCTCATCGCATCCATGATACCGACAATTTTGAACGAAGAGGTCATCGAATGCACGTTCTTCCAGACGATGTTCGAGGGCATTGCATTTGGATTTAAAGTGGATGCCTTTGGTCTTATCTTCGCGCTCACTGCTTCCTTCTTGTGGATTCTCGTATCCTTCTACTCCATCGGATACATGAGGTCTCTGCGCGAGCATGCACAGACAAGATACTACTTCTGCTTCGCTATCGCCATATTCGGTGCCATTGGCGTTGCGCTTTCCGCGAATTTACTCACGATGTACGTATTCTTCGAGATATTAACAGTATCAACATATCCGTTGGTTATACACGAGCAGAGCAAAGAGGCGATAAGTGCAGGGCATAAATATTTTGCTTATTTGCTTACTGCGGGCGTTTTCCTCCTGTTCGCCATAATGATGACTTATTATCTTACGGGGACCACAGACTTCACAGGAGGAGGAATAAAAGCGTTAGCAGAGCTCGGTCCCGCATATAAGTTGACGCTGGTGATTTTGTTCTTCTGTTTCTTGTTAGGGTTCATGAAAGCGGCATGGATGCCTTTCCATTCCTGGCTCCCTACTGCTATGATTGCTCCCACGCCGGTAAGCGCGCTTCTGCATGCAGTCGCGGTGGTGAAAGCGGGCGTGTTTGGAATCGTAAGGATTGTGTGCTATATCTACGGTGTGGATCTGATGGGGACACTCGGGCTTGGATTAGCGCTTGCGTGTATAGCGAGCTTTACAATGATTGTCGCTAATTTTTTTGCCATCGCACAGGATAACTTGAAAAGAAGACTGGCATACTCCACAATAAACCAGCTATCATACATAATCTTAGGTGCTGCGTTGTTAACTTCTGAAGGGATAAGAGGGGCGATGATTCACATTCCGTTTCATGGATTCATGAAGATAACGTTGTTCCTTTGTGCAGGTGCTATAATGGTCGTTACAGGAAAGAAGAACATAAGTGAAATGGCGGGCGTAGGGAAAACAATGCCGGTCACGATGCTCGCATTCACCATAACCGCGTTTGGAATGTGTGGAATTCCGCCGGCATGTGGATTTATAAGTAAATGGTTCCTTTGCTGGGGTACGCTGCAAGCTGGGGAGATAATCTTTTTGTTTGTCCTATTAACAGCTTCTTTGCTTGATGTCGTTTATTTCTTCCCTATAATTCATATCGCCTTCTTCAAACGACCGGAAAGCGGGGTAGAAGAGGTAGAAGTAAAAGAAGCGCCCTTGTTCATGCTTATTCCACTATCTCTAACAGCTATTTTCTCGGTTCTATTTTTCCTGGATTTCATTCTTAGGCTAAACATAATCTCTATGTATTTCTACCGGATAGTGGAAGTAGCGGTTGGAAACGTGATTCCAATTCCATAGCATGAATGAATAATATGAATTCTATTTAATTAACTCTGGATATATTATATCAAAAATTATGGAGAATGCGAAGAATAAGGAGAAGGACTGGGAAGGCGGGATAAGAATAGCACAGGTTTCTTGCGGCACTGTGTATGGGAATGTACAGCATGAGATAGAGCGTGCGGCGGAGGAGATAGGGGCAGAGATATTCGTGCCCGAAGTGGACCTTGATTATGTAGCAGAGAAGGTGGATGGATTTGGATATGACCTGGATACGAGTCTCGGATTAAGTGTGGCGTTAGCGAGAGGATACGCAGTGGCTGAAGGGTTGTGCGATGCTGATGCAGTATTCGTGGCTGGGTGTCACAAATGTCCAAGAGGAGCGGTTATAAGGACAGAAATCAGACGAATAATACAGGAAAAGACATCTTTGCCGCTTGTTATGTATCCTTTTTCAGAGAAGACAAAGGCGGGTGAACTACTGACGAGAATGGAAGCGCTGATTACCATAGTGAAGCGGAGATGGATACTGGAGAGGAAGGTTCAGGAGGGGCTTACTGCTGGCATAGATTCCGGGTCTACAACCACAAAAGCAGCAATAATGCAGGATAACGAGGTGATAGGAGCAACATGGAGTCCAACCGGAGATGTAGTAAAAACGGGCGAGCGCGTGTTTGCGAAGGCGCTGGAAATTGCAGGTGTGAAGAGGGAGGATATAGAGGCGCTGGGAACGACAGGTTACGGCAGACACGGGTTGGGTGAGCATTTCAAGGCAGACCTGGTGCAAGAAGAGCTGACCGTGAACTCGAAGGCTGCGATGTATCTTGCGGGAATAGAAAAGGGAGAAGCAATGATTATTGACATCGGAGGCATGGATAACAAGATAATAACGGCAAAAGATGGCATTCCTGATAATTTTACGATGGGTGGGATTTGCGCCGGTGCATCAGGAAGATTTCTGGAGATGATAGCACGCAGACTGGGTGTAGATGTGGTAGAGATGGGGAAGTTGGCTTTGGAAGGCGACGCACATAAAGTAAAGACCGACAGTTATTGCATCGTTTTTGGTATTCAGGACCTCGTATCAGCGTTATCAAGTGGAGCGAGGCGCGAAGACGTTGCGGCTGCTGCTTGTCATTCGGTCGTGGAACAGGTAAAAGAGCAGTTGTTACAGGAGATTGACCTCCGGCAACCCGCGATAGAAGTTGGTGGGACATCATTGGTGGAGGGCGTGCCGGTAGCGATGAACGATGTGCTGGGATTTGACGTGATTGTACCGAAATATCCACAGTATATCGGGGCGATAGGAGGAGCACTGCTGGCTTCGTCCTTCAGGTAAAACCGCAAGTTTGGGAAATAGTAAATTAAAAAATAAAATGCCGCTCGGGATAATTGGCGGGACTAGTTTATTTGGCTCGAAGTTCCTTGAAGATGCAAAAGAGAAGGAAATTGAGACAGAGTATGGCACTGTTTACCTCTTATTTACTGTCACACATTCTCACGAGGTGGTCTTTATTCCGCGACATGGTAAGGAGGAAAACATACCCCCACATAGGATAAATCATAAAGCCAATATAATGGCATTCAAGGAGTTGAACGTGGAGAAAATTGTAGGTGTTACTTCTGTCGGTAGTTTAAAGCTTGATTTAAAACCACGGTCAATAGTTGTTCCGCACGACTACATAAGCCTGTGCTACATACCTACTTTTTACGATGATGAAATCGTTCATGTTACACCTGGATTGGATGAGGGTTTGAGAAGGGACATAATAAAAGTGGCAACAGATTTGGGTGTTGACCTCATTGAGAGAGGCGTTTATTTCCAGACCGTGGGACCGAGGCTCGAAACCAGAGCGGAGATAAATCTCATAAAGAATTATGCGGATGTAGTAGGAATGAACATGGCTTCGGAGGCGACACTTGCAAAGGAGTTAGAGCTCCGATACGCAAATATAAGCACGGTGGACAATTATGCTCATGGTATAATCGCCGAGGAAGAGTTGGACTACAAAAAAATAGTTGAAGCCGCTTCTAAAGGTAAAAGCAGGGCGGATTTGGAAAAGGTGCTTAAGAAATTGATGGATGTCTTGGCTACAAGCTGAGGAAGCCGAGAAAACCTCTAATATTCTATTCCGGAAGTTGTGCTGCGGGTTTTGTTCCAGTAATGCTTGACCTTCTCCATGTGAGTTGCTATATCTGCCATTTCTATTATTCTGTCACCGGGCTCTCTTCCGCTAAGGATGACATCAGTAGAGCCCCTTTTATTTAACAGCTCTATAACGTCTTCTTCTGTTAACAGCTCGAACTTTACTGCGTACAATATCTCATCCAGAATTAATAGAGCAGTCTTTTTTTCCGCTAACACTCTATAAGCTAATTCCAAACCCTCTCTCGCCTTTTTACGATGTTTTTCCCGAGATTCTTCGTCCTTTAAAAAACCTGGAGCACCGCAAAGATGTATCTGGAGATTATCAAGATTCTTGAGGACCTGATATTCTCCGGTAGTTGGTCTTCCTTTCATAAACTGCAATATCACTACTTTTTTGTTATGACCCAGCGTTCTTATCGCATGACCAATAGAGGCGGTTGTCTTTCCCTCTCCCTTTCCATAATAGACGATCACTTTCCCTCTAATTGAGTTCATAGTTATTCATCCATTTATGCCTTCTTCACTTTCGCTTCACCCTCACCCAGACAAACACAGCGACAGGGATAAAAATGATAACAAGTGCCACAAAGAGTGCCAGATTCGGCAATTCGCTCTTATGCGGTTCCTTTACCTCTATATGCACCAGGTATCCCGTTGTTTCGTATCGCCTGTCAGTGTCCACATCTCGAAATACCAGTTTAAAAGGTATTTCAGTATCTCCAATATGCAGGCTGCTGGTATAGACATCAAAAGAAGCAGAAAAGACGTCCCCTACTTCCATGTCCCCGATAAAATATTCAGAAGGCAGTATTCTGAGTCCTTCTATCTCTGGCATCACAGATACCGCTTTAATATCCTTTGCTTTTCCATTAGCCACGTCAAAGTCTATCTTTGCAATTTCTCCTTTTAAAACAGACTCTGGCGCATTCACCAGAATAAGTTTTACATCTGCAATACTCCTCACCAATATAGACGATTTAAATTCGTTTTGATGCGAATTGATGCCATTTTTATAGGAGACCTCAAAAGAGAACTCTTTATTCCCCGCAGCAATAGGCGTGAAAGTGAAATTTATCTCCTTCTTTTCATACGCTCCCAAATCACCTATGAATATTTGTTCTGGCGTGAATTCTAACCCATCACTCTTTAATTTCATGCGCACATTCACACCGCTCACTAAATTGGGTCTGTTATTCGCCACCACTATCTCTATCTCCTTTGACTCGCTGAGCGAAATCTCAGAGGGGATGTCCTTCTCAAGTATTTCCACTACACTGCTGTCCACTTTCACAGGCACGGGGAATCGCACATTTTCGCCATTTTCCACTTCTATGCATACTTCAGGTAAGTAAGTGCCATCTTGGGCG
>PIXU01000283.1 GCA_003601795.1 Candidatus Methanophagales archaeon | reverse complement strand
TTATGGCGAGCGGTCGTAAGCTCTGATGAAACAGTAACCTTATGTGAAAGTGCGTGTTCGGGTGTAAGTCTTAGCATAATTGGCTGGCTCCTTTTCGGGTATATGTACTCCATGAGCCGAAAACCGACGGACTGGCCGGTCACGAGCAGGATTTATCGCAGTATTGCCGTTAGCCTTCTCGTTATAAACATCTATGTTGCGATTTACTATGGAATGAGATGGTCGGGATTACTGCGTGTAGAAATTTCCGTGTCGCAGGATTACATCTACCAGGATTTGAGATATGTCATCTTTATGGCGTATTATTGCGTAGCAATTGCCGCGGCGCGGTATCTACGAGGGATGCACGAGAAGTACAGACTGCTAATAAAAGAAAGCACGAAGAAACGCGCGAAGAATATAAAAGAAGCCATATTCTTCGTGATGACGCATGAACGAACATTGGTGGTGGTAATAGCAGCGGCGATTTTATGGCGAGTAGCTATACGCACGGACAGCGGGGTTACCTTCTGGGAAAGTACGGTCTCAGGCATTTCGCTTATCGTATGGGGGTGGTCCATCTTTGGATACCTCTGTGCTTTGAGCGTGAAAGTGAGGCACAAGATAGATTTGACTCGAACCATTCAGCATGCAGCACTTGGTCTATGCGCTGTAAACGTTTATGCCGTTTTTTACTATGGGCTGAGATGGTATGAACAGATATGCAGAATTATGGGAGAGGTAACGGAGACATACGTGCCGCAGCCGCTGGATATGGTCTTTAAGGATGTAAGATACGTCATGTTAGTGCTTTTTTATTGCGCAATAGTTCTATTAGCGAAGCATCTGGTAAAGGCTTATGAGGATTATACCGTACCCGCGCGGAAAAGTCAATAGGAAAAGCGATGAGCTGGTGGAGAAAAATATCTTCGGAAAGGGAAGTGGGGAGGTTTGAAGGCGATAAGAAGAGCGGGAAGATACGAATATCCGGCTCTTTTAAAATAACAACCTCACAGAAATGGTGCAGAGTAGGGCTCGTTTTCAGGTTTAGTGAGACGGTTAAGTGGTATGAATACGAACCCTCTATCGGGCTTCAATTCAATAATTACAGGTTGACCATTGCTGATCACATGGGAAAGGTTTTGTTCACTGAGGGGAGGTCATTTATGGAGTTCGCTTCGGAGTTCAAGACTGCTTATACCGGTCAGCGATTTTTGGGAAGATACACGGCAACTCACAAGGGCGAGGTGGCGATATTAGATTTCATACCGCCGAGTCCTGGCAGATATGAACTTGATTTTGATCTGGCGGCAGATGAAGACTTTTCGGAAACAGGGCATAAGAGAATGACTTCGTTTCAGGAACTCACGCTATATGTGAGAGAGGGGGTAGAACCCCTGGAGGGCATGGACTATCCACATAAGCGAATTGATTTGATGAAAGCCCGAGATATAATGACACGTCCAATCATCACAGAAGATGAAGAGGTTTTGGTTACCGAGATAGCGAAGGACATGGCAGAACGGGGGGTAGGAGGCGTGGTGATAACCTCAGAAGGAAAACCCGCAGGCATTATTACTGACAGGGATCTCGTCTCACGAGTCCTATTAAGGAATAGAAGGGCAAGCGAAGTAAAAGCAAAAGAAATAATGGCGTTCCCCTTGATTACTATCGAGCCCCAAACGTCAGTTAAAGAAGCATGTGAACTCGTAGCAAAGAGGGGCATAAAAAGGTTGCCGGTAGTTGAACACGATGTGCTCATCGGTGTTGTGAGTATCGGAAACATCCTGACAAAGAAGCCGGGGTGTGTAAAAAGATTTTACAACCATCCAGAAGCGCGGTCTTTAGCAAGTAGATGTAAACAGGCAATCCGTTTGGCAGTCCCCTATTTTCTGTTTAGAATGGAGAAAAGGGAAGAAAAAGGGAAGATTACCGTCAGGGATATAATGACTCGTTCAATCGTAACTGAAGATGAGGACACGGTGGTCACTAAAATAGCTGAGGATATGGACATGGGAGCAGAGTGCGCAGTGATAACCTCGGGAGGAAAACCCGCAGGCATTATTACGGAGCGCGACATCGCGTTGAAAGTGCTATTAACGGATAGAAGGGCAAGCGAAGTAAAAGCAAAAGAAATAATGGCATTCCCTCTGGTAACCATCAAGCCAGAAGCATCAGTAGACGAAATGTGCAAGCTTGTGGCAAAGACGCACATAAAGAGACTGCCTGTGGTCGAAAATGGAGTACTCATGGGCATTGCTACTACTCGAGAGCTGTTGACAAGGAAGCCGGAGTGTGTACGGGAATTCTACTTTTAGTGAAGATGAAAGATGCAGGATACAGGATGCAAGACAAACCTGTATCTGGTATCTGGCATCCTGCATCATCTTCTTTATATACCCCCCATACCATAAAGCAGCGATAATATATACGCCAGCACGCAGAGAGCAAGAAAGACGAGCGCAAGAAAAAGCCCGGCGTAAAACCCTACACTTTCTACTTCTACCCCTGGGCAATGCGTCTTTACTGCTTCCACTGCTTGTGAGTCATAAGGAGGATTCAAACGCAACATAAGCCTCATCGCATCTGCAGGGCATTTGAAAAAACATTTCAGTGCACTTATAAATTTACTTCCCATTCTTTCTCACCTACCTATTCAAATATAAATAACTTATATCTTATAAATATTTCGGTATTTAATTTGATGTAAGATGATATAAGAAAAAAGTAAAAGAGGAGGAAAATAAAAGATGAAAGTCAAGGAGATGATGAGCCGTCCAATCATCACTGAAGATGAAGATGCGATAGTAACTAAAATAGCGGAAGATATGGACGAGTTAGGCGTGGGGAGTGTAGTGATAACCTCAGAGGGCAAACCAGCGGGAATTATTACGGAGCGCGACATCGCATTGAAAGTTCTATTGAAAGATAGAAGGGCAAGCGAAGTGAAGGCAAAAGAGATAATGGCATTCCCGCTGGTTACCATCGAGGCGGAAACATCCGTGGACGAAGCGTGCAAACTCGCTGCGCGAAAGCGCATAAAACGACTGCCCGTGGTTGAAGAGGGGATGCTCGTGGGTATCGTAAGTATTCGCGACCTGTTGACAAGGAAGCCGGAATATGTAAGAGAGTTCTACTTTTAAAAAGATGCAAGATACATGATACATGATGCAAGTCAGCCCTGTATCTGACATCATCCTCTGGTGGTTAATCTCGTGGTTTTTTACTCGACGCTCGCTCTTAGTATGTCACTTGCCGTTAATATCCCTATGGGAACGCCATAAGCGGGCCTTAGAGAAAGAATCAATAACCGGTGGACGTTCAAATCGCGCATAATATCTGCAGCTTTTCTTAACGTCGTTTCAGGGTCTATTGTCCTCACAACGGAGGACATAACGTCTTCTGCCGTTAATTTGCTCCAATCTTTGTCAAAAACTTTAATAATATCTATCTCCGATATAACTCCCACCACCTCGCCATCTGGCGCCGTTACCGCGATACCTGATATGCACTCTCTTACCAGGAGTTTTGCAATTTCGCTTACCGGCGTGTCAAACGATACCGTAACAACACCCCTCGTCATCACATCTCTTACCCTCTTCTCTTTTGATAAATCCATTTATCCTTCATCCCTCTCTTAACGAAGCAACTGTACAATTTCACTATGCTCCTATCGTTTAAAAAGACTTATTATTGACACCGATTAAATAGAAGGAAGTTATACCATACATTATATACAGAGACAAAAACGAAGTGTTAATGTTAAGGGAAGAAGATAAAATAGCTGATAAAACGCCTGAAGAAGAGCCTGAGGAGAAGATGATAATAATTGACAATGTTAAACTTAAATAAGTCCGTGCCGTGTAAATCTGTCTGTGTCTCAAATAATTTTAATGCACAGTCAGCAAATACATCGCCAAATAAACCAGGAAAAACAGAAGAATCAAGAGTATAGAGGCGCCTAAGGACAATCTGGGAAGCTCCTTCGTATATCTTATCCTTACCTCTTCTAAGCCACGTTCATATTCCTCTGCCTTTTTCGGAGTAATAACCGGTTTCTCCACCTTCAACCTCACCTCTTTTTCCTTTATCCTCAACGCCACCATCGGATTCTTGCTGACCCAGACGAAAAAACCTGCCATTCTCATCACATAAAAATCAATAAATCTCGCAAATGTCATCAGCGGTCCTTCACAGAACTTTATGAGCCATCTCCCTGGTTCTTTTCTACGAACTGCCACCCATATTATCCAGAACGCAACGAAAGCGTACATCAAGGGTTCATCTATCAGGATCATTTCTTACGGATGCACACCTCCTAAACTACTAACCGCCGTTTCCACGAGCTCGGATATATGAAACAAATCCGGGTAAAAGAAGAATATAATGGAAACAGTTGCAGTTATGGCTATGGGAACGAGCATAAAAAGGGGTGCTTCATTTATTTTGCTCCCGCTGCTTCCTTCTGACTTCGCAAAGAATGCGGTGTATATAATGGGGAAAAAATACATCACATCGAGTATAGCAGCTATCAAGAGGACATAAGGGAAAAACGACATTGTTCCTCCTGCTTCTTCACAGCCGTGAACAAAAAAATGATGCGTTATATACCCCGCAGTTGGCGGGAGTGCACACATCCCCAGTGCACCGATAGTGAATGCTATCATCGTCACGGGCATTTCCTTCCCTATGCCCGCCATCTCGCTTATGTTCTTCTTCCCCGATACTACTATTATCGCTCCCGCACACATGAACAGCGTTATCTTCATGAACCCATGGAAAGGGATGTGCATCATCGCTCCTTCTATTCCCTCGGGGGATAATAACGCAACACCAAAGATAATCAGCGATAGCTGGTTTATCGTGGAGTATGCAAGCCTTCTTTTAAGATTGTCCTGCGCAAGAGCGAACAAATTTGCGACGATAATCGTAAAAGTAGCTAAACAAGCCAGTACTAATCCAAGGCCAAGTCCGTGCATCAAATCCACTCCGTATATGTAACACACCACGCGCACAATACCAAACACGCCCGCCTTCACCACTGCGACTGCATGCAGTAGCGCACTCACGGGCGTTGGCGCAACCATAGCAGTAGGAAGCCAGGAGTGAAAAGGCATCCATGCCGCTTTCATGAACCCCAGGAGGAATAGTGCGAATAGTGCCATCAGCGCTGTTCGTGATGCTTCGGAAGCGAGGTTTGGTATTCCTCCCGTCACAAAATCCGTCGTCCCTGTAAAATAGTAGGTTATCACCACCGCGGCTAAGAAGAAACCGCCGGCGGTAAGCAGATAGGCAAGATATTTACGACCCGCAAATAGCGCTTCCGGTGTCTGGTCATGCGCCACCAATGGATACGTTGAAACCGTTAATATCTCATAGAAGACAAACATCGTGAATAAATTCCCCGATAGCGCTACGCCCACCGCACCGAAGATAGCCCAGCAGAAACAGAAGTAGTATCGCGTTTGTGCATGTTCGTGCAGCGACCGCATATATCCGATGGAATAGGACGAGACGAGAATCCAGAGGAAAGAAGAGGTAATCGCGAAAATAAGCCCAAAAGCATCTACGCTGAAACCAAAATCAACGCTCGGGAAGGCAGTGAAAAGCGTGTATTTGATTGGTTCGCCGTTTCCCCCTATAACGATTGGCACCATGGAGAAGACAATCAGAAACTGCGCGATGCTCGCAAGCATTGTCCAGCTCTCGCGTATGTTCGGGCGCTTGCCGAATAGTACAATAAATATAGAGCCAATTGCAGGGCATAAAATCGCCAAAAGCGGTCTGTACGGTATTGGTATCAATTGTTCCATCATGGTATCGCATACCTCCCTAAGCCAAACAGTGCGTTAACCTGGTCGAGTATGGGCAGGGGAATCTCAGTAAGCCAGACAACACCCATGATGATACAGAGACCTGCGAGCGTTAATACCGGAATAAGCATACTAAGCGGTATTTCATCTATTTTACTTGAGGACGAATGGGAATGACTTCTTTCTTCGCCTTCTCCTCGCTTCATGTACATCGTTTCTATCACACGCCAGAAATAAACGAGGTTGAGCAGTGAACTGAGCAGCATAACCGCCACAAATATGAATTTACCTGATTCTAAACAGGCAAGTATTATATACACCTTTGAGACGAAGCCCACGCTTGGCGGCACGCCAATCATTGAAATCGCAGCTAGCATAAAAGCCGCACAGGTATAGGGCATTTTCCTGCCCAAACCCTGGAAATCCGTTATATTCCACAACTCCGCCTTGTAAATGAACGCCCCTGCAACAAGGAATAAACACCCTTTCATCAATGCGTGGTTAAGTATGTGCATCAATGCGGGGGTCAGCCCGCCCCAAAGTGCAGAATGGGTGGAAGTAGAAAGCCCAACCGCAAGCATAATATAGCCCATCTGCGAAACCGAGGAATATGCAAGCATCCTTTTCAGATTATACTGCGCTATTGCAAGCACCGACCCAATGATTATGCCGAATGCCGCTACCCAGCAAAGGAAATCGAATATAGGCAATAGTTTGATGAAAGCCACAGTATAGACAGAGAAACTGACTCTTATAAGCGCATAGGTAGAAACTTCAATAATAATGCCGGAAAGCATTGCACTTATTTCCGAAGGTGCAAACGAATGCGCATCCGGTAACCACGTATGAAGCGGGAAGAGTGCCATTTTTATGCTCAATCCCACGACGAAGAAGACAAAAGCTGCTTGAACTACTTTGTTTTCGTATAGCGGCGGCAATATGAGCGAGAGGTCATGCATGTTCAGCGAGCCCGTTACCGAGTACAGAAACCCTATCCCCAGCAAGAAGAAACAAGCACCGATAGAACCCAATACGAGGTAAGTAAAACTCGCCTTCAGCGCTATTTTACCCCTCGATGCTATTAACGCGTACGCAGACAGCGAAAATATCTCGATGAACACGTACATGTTGAATATGTCCCCGGTTACGGTAACGCCACACAGACCAGTGACGAGGAGTTGATAAAGAGTATAAAAAGAGACAATCTTTTGCGGCAGTTCATGCGCTATGCTCCGCTTTGAATACGTGACACAGATTAAAGCTAAGGAAAGAACGATGACCAGTATGTAAGCATTCAACGCATCAACGACGTATTCTATGCCCCAGGGTGGACTCCACCCGCCGAGCCAGTAATGTATGGTTCCAACAGTAAGGACATGATGCAGGATAAACACCGCCATTACGAGTTGAACGAGAATAGTAGCGAAGGAGATGACCCAGCAGGACTTCTTGTTCAGCCAGCCAGCAATCAAAATAGTGAATGCCGAGAGCAAGGATACTACTATCACAAGAACAGGGAACTGCTCGACTACGCTCAGTATCACGTTTTATGTACTTCCCCCCTTTTTTTTTCCCGTTTGGACACACGCCCTTCTTCAAAAAGGATTTCAACACGCCTTAAAAAGAAGTAAAAAGCGACAATATGTAAAGTTGTCGCTTTTTTCACCAGCGGGACACGGGTGTCACGTTTTTCAATTTTCAGTTTGCGGTTTGCAATTGCGCGGCGGTACTATACACCCAGCTCTCTCTCCTTCTCTATTATCTCCTCCTCTTCTATCGTCCCGTATTCCTCATACATGCGTATTATCAGCGCAAGGGCAACTGCCGTTGTGGCTGCACCTACTACGATAGCAGTTAGCATGAGCACGTGAGGCAGGGGATTCGCATATACAACCCCATGTTCTACTATACCCCCCGCAGCCCACGGGAGAGTCCCCTTCACTATTGGCTCTGTTACACCCTTACCCCAACTTCCAAGTGTTGCATCCCCGAGCGAGACGAAGAACAGAATTATTGCCGTCTGAAATATGTTCAAACCAATAACCTTCTTCAATAGATTACCCTTTGCTATCATCGCATAGAACCCGATGAGCATAAGCAGAATGGAAATCCAGTAATTATATTTCGCGATAAATATCCCACCTCCAAACGACCAGTCTATCATCTGTCTCTATTCCTGCACCTCCTTATCTCCTTTATTTTTGTCCTTATTCTTCTTCCCCTCTCCTTTCCACGCAAGGTCAAAGAATATAGATGCAAATATTGACATCACCGTCAGACCTATCCCCACCTCTACGACATCACTTATCATCAATGCTCTCGTATGCGCAGGGCTCATTATTTGCGACAGTGGAAGCGCGGCATAGTTGAGATACTGTGCGGCGCCAAGCGAGAGGACAATACATAAGAGACCTACGCCTGCATAGAGATACAGGCCCAAACTATTAAGAGCGGCATTCCACGACTCGGGCAGTCTCTTCCGACCTTTAGAGATGCCAAATGTGACGGTGAACAGTACAATAGAAGCAGCAAATACCACGCCACCCTGGAATCCCCCGCCTGCGCCTTCTGTCCCGACCATCACGTACAGGGCATATATCTGAATAAACGGAACCATCAAGCGGGTTATTGTCTCAATTATTACATTCTCTTCCCATATCTTCCCCTTTTTACCATTCACAGCTTTCCTCGCCTCCTGAGTAGTAATATGACCGCAATGCCTGCGGTGAATATGACGGTCGTCTCACCGAGCGTATCATAACCCCTGTAATCCGCAAGACCCGCGGTAACCATATTTGGCACACCTATCTCCTCTTCACATTTCTCCTCCCATCTTACCGGGATAGAATAACGGTAAACGACCAACTTATTGCCCTCCTCTTCCTCCTTGAGGAAATAATACTTTTCTGGTTCCGGGTAAAGCAGTTCCTCCTTTGCGATAAGCACGTCCCAGCCCCCTTCTACTTCTTCAACCGAGTACTCAGTCTCTGAAGGGGAGGGGAACCCACGCGCCTTTATTCTGCTGCTCAACTCTTCCGGGATAACGCCCGCACGGAGGCTGTCTTCTAATCCATCCGCACCCACATCAATACTGATGTGCAGGTTGACATACCTATTAGCAGGCGAATAGGGGTCACCAAAGTCGGGTATGTCCTCTGACACATAGATAAAAAGAGCACCTAAAAAGACAACAAAAAGCAGTGCCATCGCCGATATAGGTTTCATTTAGTCACTTGCCTCCCTTTTTGTTCTTGCTAATGCTGCGATCATAAACGCCGTAATTGCGCCCGCCCCAACTGCCGCTTCGGTAAAGCCCACATCTACCGAGTGCATCTCCACATAGACCGTAGCGATTACAAAGCTGTAAGCACCCAGAAGTATGATTGCGGCTAATAGGTCCCGCACACTTATTGCTGCGATAGCAATCAAAACGAGGAAGAACAACAGTATGAGGTCAAGAGGTATTATCATTTTTTTTCGTTACGCCTCCTCCATATACACATGAGCAACCTTATTTATCATTGTCTTGTCCACTAAGAGGGCATCAGCAGGTTTTTTTGCGATTGCGTGAACCAGAAATCGGCCCTTACCCGGGTCTATATCTATTGTTATCGTCCCTGGAGTTAGAGTAATGGAATTAGCAAGGGTGGTGAGTGCGAAATCGCTTCTCAAGGAAGTATCAAATTCTATTATGCGCGGGTCTATTGGCATCTTCGGATGCAGAACGCGATATGCAACATCAAAGTTAGCGAGAAATATCTGCCATAATTCCCATGGTACGTAAGCTATAAGCCTGAATGTCTTCGCGAGTGTCATTTCGCCTTCCTTTGTTATCAATAGGTCATGGGAAAGCAGGGTAACTACCCCTGCACAGATAATACCAGCTATTATGTGAATGGGGCTAAAATGCCCATTTAGAGGGTTAATACACGCGGACATGAGCAGCCAAAAGATATACAAAACGGCAAAGACTGCGAGCATCAAACCTACATTATGTTCCTTTGACCTGGTCATAGTCTCGTGTTTTACCTCCTCTCCTCTCCCTTCTTCCACGGCTTCAAGCCCGTTAAATATGCCGCTTTCATTATCGCATGCGTACCTACCGGATTAGCAAGAAAGATGAAGAACATAAGGAAAAAGAGTTTTATCGTTATAAAAGACCAGCCCTGATAGACCATGCAACCGACAATCACAAGAACTTCACCCAGCGTATCACATTTACCGGTTGCATGCAGCCGGGTATAAAAGTCCGGGAACCGCAATAACCCAACTACGCCCGTTACCATGAAGAATGCTCCTCCTGCTATCAGTATTGTGGCGATTATGTTTATTATGCTGAACATATTTCCCCCCGTTCAAGGTATTTAGACATAACCAGCGTGGCAATGAAATTTAATATCGCGTAAAGGAGCGAGATGTCAACGAACATAGGCCGGTCGAAGATATAGCCAACGGCAACTAAAAGGACGATTACTTTTGTCCCTATCACGTTAACTGCCGCTACCTGATTGAACACACCGGGTCCAAGCACCGCTCGATATAGACTCAGCGATATCGTGACTGCGATTAAAAGCCCAAGCGCTAAAAATATATCCTCCATCTCTATCTTTTCCTTTATCTTATGGATATGCCTGTATGTAATGAAGTATGTTGAGGAGGTATTATAAATAACTTTCGGAATTATTCGGGTGTGAGGTTTTACATTATTCACCGCAGAGCACACGGAATTAGAGGTTTAGCTTATTAGCGGTTCAGCTCGTTAGCTAAAACGCCAAACCGCTAAACCGCTAAACTGCTATCCTCGGCGCTCTCCGCGGTGATAAAATAAAAGAAGGAAAGGGAAGAAAGGGACACATGGGGGGTAAATTCACAAATTGGCATTGACATTTGAAAAGCAAAAGGACAGGGCACTTGAGAGGTTGCGGTTACGGGGAGCAGACGAAGAGATAGTCCCGATACTAAGCAAGATAAACAGCTCCGAAGATTTCTTTACCACGAGCAGTTGCTCCGGCAGAATCGTTTTGATTTCTATCCCGGAGATAGGTGCGAAACGAGAAGCGAAGTTTATTGGTAAGTGGCATCGTCCCCCGGTGAGCAGAGAAGAGGTGCAGGAAGCGCTAAAGCTAAAATGGCGGGAGGGGATTACGGAGGGAAGAGAGATATGGCTGTTATCGCAATCGCCGATACTGCACGTGGCGTGTAGGGATTTAGAGAAAGCAAAGGCATTGTTAAGAATAGCGATTGAATCAGGGTTTAAATACAGTGGGATAAAGGCGATTTCAAATTTTAAGGATAACGGGAAGGTGATGGTGGAGATAGTGAGCACGGAAAGGATGGACGTGCCGCTGGGTAAAGATGGTGTGATGTTCTGCAACGAAGGTTATATGGACTTTATCTTATCGAAGGCGAATTTCATGCTCGAACGGGAAAAAGGGAAGTTGAAGAGGTTTTACGATGGGTTGAAGGAGGCTGAATAAGTTATTTTTGTACGAAGGTCTTTTATAAAAAGGGAGTAATAAAGGGTTAAATGGAAAACAAGCATGCAACTTTAGAGTTGAGGAAGGAGCTTGCAGAGCATCTCTTCACTCTTGCCGCGCGAGAAGGGGTGAGTGTGGAGGGGCTTTTACGGCGTGTTCTCACGCTTTACCCTGAGAAGCCAAGCAGTGTAGCTGAGTTTCTCAGGCTCATAAAGCAGCAGACAGGCAGAAAACCGAAACTTTTGAAGAGTCCACCAGATGAAGAGTGTAATGCGAACCTTTGTAAGCGTCGTAATTTAGAATAAGCGAAATTGGGTTGATACGCTTAGGCCAAAAGGTGCGGAATCATGCCATAGCAGCTACTATGACGTTATGGGGAATGGACAAATGGTTCTCGGCTCACAGATGGCTTCTAAGGCGCTCATAGTTATCTGCGATGTAGAACTTGGTAACCCCAAATGACGGCTGCGCCGCCAGTAATGTGTGATGAGTGATAGGTAACATGTCACAGGTTACAGATCACACATTACTGCCTGAAGGGCGAGAGGGTGCTGACTTACCGAATGGTGTTTCATTATATGAACGAAGGCAAACCTGTGAATGTAAGTAGTTCAATTACGCCCTTAAAAGGCGAGAGACTTACAGGCATTCAATCAACATTCCAATGGAGTGATGTCGACTGGAATAAGGTTGAAGAATATGCTAACAGGCTGCAAACCAGAATTACAGAAGCAGTTAAGGAGGGAAAATGGCATCTGGTCAAAAGATTGCAGTATTTGCTAACCCACTCGTTTTATGCGATGCTGTTAGCGGCGAAGAACGTCACTCAGAACAGGGAAAAGCGAACAGCCGGAATTGATGGCGCGAAGTGGGCTACACCGAACGCCAAAATGAACGCTGCTCTTAGCTTATCTGATAAGGGGTACAAAGCAAAGCCGTTGAGAATAGTCTATAATCGTCATTTGAACCCTACCAGGGCAGGAACTCCACAAGGGGGGGATTATTTCTCCTTTATTGGCGAATATGACCCTGGACGTGCTGGAAATGGCTATCACATCCCGATGGCACGTCACAAAAAGAGGAATAAATTGATAAGAGATGTTGCAACCCACACAAGGTGAATTTTCCGTAAGTACAAAGGGAAACTCCTGATAAAACTATCTAAGAAGGCGATTGATAATGTCACTCGAAAGGTCAGTGGCGTGATCAAAAGAGCGAAAGTATGGAATCAGGCGAATCTCATTGACGCTCTGAAAGGAACAGGCTGAAACTCTTTTCAGATACGAAGATAGTCAGACACACCAGTCTGAAACGGGATAAGAACCCCTATCTCGATTCTGAGTACTTCAAGCCATAGTTTCACATTTCACTCTCGCATAGAAACCGCCCTATTCAGTCTTTCAATCTCCGTTAACACCGCTTCTACATCATGGTTCCCCCTTCTTCTAATCCTATCATCCTCTTTTTGCCCCTCATATTCCTCCATACAGCGTCTATATGACTCATAGGAAACTGAAGATAGCATTTCAG
>PIXU01000282.1 GCA_003601795.1 Candidatus Methanophagales archaeon | reverse complement strand
CGCCCAAGCCCAGTCTATGTGCTTCACGCACCTGGATGGTGGGGTCGCCATCGAACTTCTCTGTCTTTATCATCTCTATCGTCGCCATGTCCACTGCTACTATATCCTTAGATGCCAGAACACCTATATCCGGGCATAAGTACTCGGGTGCGAATTCAGCGCAGTCGCAGAAGGGGGTAATATCAATCAGGAAATTGATGTAGAGCAAGTTTGTATATGGTAGAGCGTGGAGAACAATACTGGCGACTTCGGCGAGCCGTTTCTGTAAGTTCGGTGACATATCTGGCGGTGAACTCAGTGCATGGGATTCGCATACTGCGATACAGGCACCGCAACCTACACACGCATCAAAGTTGATGAGGTGTGCTTCACTTACCGCATGATGCTTACATACCTCGCGGCACTTATCACAGTCAGTGCATAAATCACGGTTTAAAACCGGTCTCGTTACCTCATGCTGATATTTCTTCGTCTTCTTCGTCACACAGCCCATGGCTACATTCTTTAGCGCACCACCGAAGGAAGAGGCACAGTGACCGGTGGCATGTGAGATAACAAGCATCGAATCTGACTCGTATATGCTCTTTGCTATCTCCACATGCTCGCTCACCGGCACACCATCATCCTTCAGACCATCTGCGATGAGCACAGGGCAGCCGAGTGAAGAAGGCAGGAAGCCATGAGCGAATGCAGTCTCGTAATAGTCCATAGCGGTATACCGCTTCTCTTTATAAATGGTGGTAGTATCGGTGACGAAAGGTCTTCCTCCATGCTTCTTCACCGCTTCTACTATTGGCTTTATGAAAGCGGGCTTCACGAAAGTCCTGTTGTTATGTTCACCCATGTGCATCTTCAGTGCTACAACTCCGGTTAAATCACCAACACCTGCATATTCGAGCAGTGCATGGAGTTTCTCTTCCTTCACATCCTTTATAAAGAAGACTTCGCTACTCATTGTTGTTCTTGTCTTATCTCTTTAATTATAATAGAATAGAAGGATAGAAATGAATTTCACTCATCCCTGCATTTCATCGTATTTGAGCGAACCATTAGATGATACGTGAATGAAGTTATTGTAGGGAGAGAGCATATCAAAAGATAAGTTAGGTTTTATCCGAAAAATCGAATTCATTTAGGATATTATTTATATATCTAATTTTGTTAGGAAATATTATTTATATACCTAATTTCTTAATAATGAATTAAGTAAGTTGCATCTCTGAAGAAAAGGATATAAAAATAAGGGGGTTAAGCAAGGGAAAGGAAGGAAAAAGCAGGGATATGAAAAATGTGTCCCTTGCGTGGTGCGAATCCACGAAGGGGCGAAAATGTGAAGAGGGAAGCGAGGTGAAAAATGGAAGGAAAGAAGAAGGTTTTAAAAGTTAGAAGGTGAAAAAAATGAAAAAGCGACATCAGATAATGCCAATTGTGTGGTTAGCGGTGTTGGCAATGTTTATAGTAGGAATAAGTGGCCTAAGCATTGGAACAGTAAATGCATATGAGGTGGGCGTTGAATGGACAAATGATTATAGTCCTTTGGGTTGGCATAGTTTCACGTGTGCCGATGATCTCGCTATTGGGTTCTATAATAAACTCGGTGAAGATGGATGGTCAAAGGATTTCAACTGGGGAGATTACTATGCATATGAAGAAGACTTCAAAAAAGAGAGTATTGGTGGAACTGATTACGATTGGATAGATGAGGTAGACTTCGCATTGTATGCAGGACACGGATTGCCAAAAGGATTCTATTTCAATAATGACCATGATGATAAAGAACTTACAGGTACAAAGAGCCATCATGATGCTGAATGGGGCGACCTAGATTTGGAGTGGATAGCTATAAATGCATGTTTAGTCCTTAATAAAAGCAGTGATGAGGGCGAGTGGTACGAACGATGGGGATGGGGTGTATTCAAAGGTCTTCATCAAATAGATGGATTCGATACAGAGACGGGTATGTATTGCCGCTTAGGAGAAAAGTTTGCGGGATACATGATAGAAGATGGTTATACCATACGAGAAGCATGGTTTAAGGCAAGTGAGGATGGATACCCATCTACTATGAGGGCAGCAGTTATGGGCGTTTGCGACAAAGGATATTCTACTTATGATGACCATCTATGGGGACACGGGAGCGTGGCTCCTGACAAGAACGATCCAAGTTGCTTGTTCTGGGTATCACATACTTGTTAAAAAGAAAAATGAGAAATAAAATATTTATACCGCTTTTGTTAGTGGTTATGGCGATAGGTGCTATAATAGCTGGAGTCTCATTTACCAATAATTCCATAGACGAGCAGTTACCCTCAAAAGCATTTCCTGAAATCGGTGCACCAACGACAGTAATAAATATTACTTTAGGCGCGGGTATGGCTCTTCCGGTGATACCAGATAAAATAATGGTTTACAAAGTGAAGAAACCAGAAGTTACAGCGGAGAAAGTTACCGCACTCGCAGAAACATTGGGACTGATAGGAGATGTTTCAGAAGATGCTAATAGGTGTATTGTGAAGCATGACTCTCTTGAGCTTGAAGTACTCAAAGCTTCAGGGAGACTATTTTACAGAGATTCGTCAAAAATATACGGTGATATAAACAATCCACCAAACCTACCATTAAAAGAAACGGCTATAAAATCAGCCAAAAAATTCTTAAGTGATAATGGACTAATGCCAGCAGATGCGGAGTTTAGTAAAGTCGTGACAGATACTGCTGAAATAGCAAGGAAAGACCCAGCCACTGGTGATGTAAGTACAGAGAAGATAGATCTGGTTATGCAAGTGATATTTGACAGAAAGATTAATGGCTTTCCTGTAGTTGGTGCAGGATCTAAACTAAAAGTATATATAGGCAACAATGGGGATGTAGTCGGGGTTTACAAGTGCTGGCGAGAGTATGAACCTTATAAGCAGTTTACTATACTAACACCTTCACAGGCATTAGAAAGACTTAGGGAGAAAGGGATACATAGAGTAATAACTGGTGAAGAAGTGAAAGTAAAAGAAGTATATTTGGCATACTATGCAGAACCATCTCCGGAGGATCAAGAGTATTTTCAGCCCGTGTATGTATTTGAAGTAGATATTGGAAGAGGCGAAATAGTTGAGGAGTATATACCAGCAATTCCTGAAATAGAGCCCAAGATATCAGAGAAACCACAACCACAGCTACCAGAAAGAACCAAGCCAGCACCAGATGAATTAGAGGATGATGAATGAAGATATAGCTTAGAAAAACGGAGTGGGTAAAGGCTTAGATTTCTTAATCCTTCCTCTTTTTATTTTTTACTGGCTCAGTTATAGCTTTTCTTCAATCCATCCACCGTGGAGTTGATCCTTCCTTTCAATGCATCCAGATCCCCATCCTTTCTATGTTTCTCCACCGAATTCTTCAGCGAGAAAAGGAGAGTTTCCAACCTTCTGATTAGACCTTTTCTATCTTCCAGCGTCATTTCCCCGTCCTGCCATAGCTTAAAGCTGGTATCGCGGAGCACGTGGATTAAATCCAGCTGAAATCTCCTTTCGCCTTTCACAAGCGCATTTCTCATCTCTCTATCGGCATCACCGATGATTACCGCCTCCTCATCCAATGTAGCAGCCTCGTCGAGTTTGCTTGCCGTTTCCTCCTGTGTTTATTCACCCTTGCGTCCAGGAGAACTTTTTTTCCCATTACTTACGCCCAGAACAACATTCATGCCATTTTTGCTCTTCCCTTTCTCCTGTGAATGGGTCTTAACTCGTTTATGCGAAACTCCACGCCCGATATCCAGCACATTACCCGCAGTTGGAAGCAGCTTCCCTGTCACTTTTTGACATCTTCTCGCGCGTTTTGAGAGTGTCGTAGAGCTTAACAACATGATGTCCTTTATCGGCACGATTTTTCCACCCTTTGTGAGTATATCCAGGTCTTCTTCAGTTACCAGCGATAGTATATAGTATAGCCCGTGTTAGCGCTATTTTTGCCGTACCCCTGCTTATCACCTTCGGATAGTGCAATCCACACCAGTTGTCCCGGTTTCACCCGATCCACGGGCGGTGAAAAGCGGTCTACTGTATCTAAAAAATCATCTACGAGCAGTTTTGCTATCTCCAGCTTATCAGAAATCAGAATATCCGTATCCATCAATGAGCTTCTTTATGAGCACATTTCGCAGTGTTCTCCCTTGAAGCGGTCCGTATATCTTTTTCGACTTTCTTTCATGTTCCTCCTCAAGTAGTTCACCGCCGTTTCGGAAGACTCAACAGCTACCACCTTTTTTACCTTCTTGGCTAACGGTATGGTCAAGGTTCCTGGACCTGCACCTATTTCTAAAACTTCAACGTCCTTATCTAATATCTCACTCAATGCATCTGCCGCTT
This sequence comes from Candidatus Methanophagales archaeon, assembly GCA_003601795.1. Lineage (GTDB taxonomy): Archaea > Halobacteriota > Syntropharchaeia > Alkanophagales > Methanospirareceae > QEXZ01. Next base: position 2,291 of record PIXU01000282.1, on the reverse strand, counting down.
CTCTTCCATATTCGTAATTGTTGTATTTTGCCTGCCCGGAAAAGTCTTCAGCGAATTTTGCTCGAGAGTCCTCCTCGTACACTATTTTCAAAGGTCTTATTCTCTGCTTTTGCTTCTCTTCCCAGACTTCTCGCCAGTTCAGTTCTTTCATTCAACTCACCCATCCCGAGACCATTGAAGCAAGTTTAACGCCCATAAGCACGAATAAAGCTATTATAAGCGTTTCCACTCCCGCTTTCATGCTTATCCTCTTCATTGCGAACGCCGCTACAAAATCAGTAATTACACAGAACGCCAGAGCCACAACGAGCCCGTATCTCGCGAATATGAGTGCCATTGCTATTATCAGCGGAAGCGCAACAACTGTTCCGACTACTACAACCTTGACAAGGCTTACATTGCTTGCATCTGAGATGACTTTCGTCATTCCTGCCATCCTCGGACATAGGATAAATAATGCAAAAGCAGCCGATGCGATTAATAGTTCCTTCATTTTTCCATTATCACCTCCTAATTTTTAGCAGCCTTAACACATTCCATACCCTTCTTCGTCAGCGCGTACATCTTCACCCACCCCCTTCTATCCCCGGACACCGGCACACAGCATGTCGTACTCATTGAACATCCTTCACATTTTCCTCATGAACTTCGCATAAATACCCTTCACGAGCCATAAGCTGCTTTTATATACACAGTTGTCTTTACAACTTTCAATAATTTTACAACCAAAATCAAAATAGGTAGTTCAATAATCACTCCTATAATTATTGCCACCTGAATTAGTGGCTTATTTGGAAATATCCCAAAGGCTATTGCCAAACTTAATGGAGAATTCCTTGCTGCGGTGGTGCAAGTAAATAAGGCACATTCTTTGTATGAAAGACTAAATATTTTACTGAAAGTTTGGGCGTTGATAAAAGATAAAATAAAGAAAATCATTATCGGAAGAAACACCAGTGACAAGGTATTAAAATTATCTATAATTATTTTTGTTTGTCCTGCAAACATGGCGAAAATAACTATTGCCAAAGAAAACAATTGAATAGGCGAAATAACCGTATCAAATAGTGCGTTTGTCCATTCCCGACTTTTTATTTTCCTAAGAACCAATCGAGTAGTTGTAGCAAGTAAAAATGGCAATATAATAAAAACTATAAGCGTTTCAATAAATGCTGAAAATTGAAATGGGATGAGTTTTCCCGCGAATAAAAGCAAATAAACAGGAATAAGAACAACCTGTAAAATCAGGTTTGTTGGCATTAATGCTAATCCCAGGGGCACATCTCCATCTGCCATAGATGTGAAAATCAAAAACCAATCAGTGCATGGGGTAACTAAATACAAAATAAAACCAATAAAAACCGCAGGATGGTCTTTTAAAAAGAAAAGTGCTAAAATCCAGGCAATAACAGGAATAATAACAAAATTAGCAATCCAGGATAGACCCATAAATCGGATATTTTTAAAAGAGCGAGCAATTTCCCAAAACGGGGTGGTAAGCATTATACTATAAAGTAGAATTATTAAAGCAACATAGACTATTAAACCAGAATATTGACTGAACCCAGAGAAAAAATTTCCTACAAACAAACCCCAAAAAACCGCACCAATCAAAATAAATGACCTTAGTTTATCGAACAAACCTAAAGACAATTTATCAGACATAGTTAATCGAAACCTCATACTAATTTAACACCTAAAAGCACGAACAAAGCGATTATAAGTGTTTCTACTCCTGCCTTCATGCTTATCCCCTTCATTGCGAACGCCGCTGCGAAACGAGCCCGTATCGCTGGAAATGAGCGCCATGCCTATTATCAGCGGAAGCGCAACCACCTTTCCAGCCACCACCACTTTTACCAGATTTGCGTCACTCGCGTCTGATATGACCTTCGTCATGCCCGCCATCCTTCGACACAGGATGAACAAAGCAAAAGCAGCCGATGCGATTAACAACTCCTTCATTTTTCCGTTTCAGCTCACTATTTTTTATCTATTACATATTTTTTCAAAGTTAAGTATTCGTCCTTTTTGCTCTATCAGAGAAAAACCGGCGGATTCCATAATTCCTAAAACCCTGTCCTTTTTAATACGAAAGCAAAAACGTGTGGATACGTAGCCGTCTGGCTTTAAAACCCTGTGTAATTCCCTCAGCACTGACTCCTTATCCTTAATCTCCGGAAGCACACCATATAACAGGATCACATCCACACTCTCATCATGCAAGCGCGTCTCACCATCGGATAATATCGTGGTTATGTTCCGAAGCCCTTGCTTTTTCGCCTCTTCTT
>PIXU01000281.1 GCA_003601795.1 Candidatus Methanophagales archaeon | reverse complement strand
TGCTGTCGAAGAAGTCTTTCAGACCGAGGTTGTATTTATCGCGAACGTAGACGTCATAGACCTGGTTCCACATATCCGCGGTAATGATGTCCGGTGTAACAACATCCCAGCCCCAGAGGTTTTCTATAAACTTGTGGTCCATGTATCTCGCTCCTGCATATCCATGCTCCATCATCCCTTTGATCCACTTCGGATTGAAGTATCTCGCAACAAGCTCTCTTCTTAGGAAGCTCTGAAGTGTCTCTGTCATCGGGTTGTGCGGGTCTCTCAGGTTAGTAATATACAAATCAGGAATTTCTCCTGTTATACTTCTTACAGCCAAAGCCAATCCACCAAGATGCTGAAAGCAATCATCATTGTCAAGAACCCCATAAAGATTTGTGCTGCGACTATGTATCGCAACCTCGACATCTGCAAGATTTTGTCGGAAGAGGCCTGCATTTGGAACGCCCCAGCCATCCTCACCGTAGATGTACCCCATTCTTCTTATGTAGAGGTCTGCGAGTTTTGTTTCATTCTCCCATGTATTGCTTGCTGCAATTGCATTTTCAAGGCCTGTGCCATAATTTCCTGGTGCTGATGTAAAAACTCTCGCCATAGAGAGTCTTTTCGCCTCTGATTCGTTGTAACCATTCGCAATCAACCACGCATAGATTGCATCGGAGTTCTCCTTAACATAGTTTGGATAGGTATCATTTCCTGCCTGAGCAGCCAAACGGACTGCTCTATCCAGTAACTTAATCTTACCTGGAAAGGTATCTCTATATAAACCGGAACTTGCGAGGAGAACATCGATCCTCGGTCTCCCGAGTTCACTGGACGGTATGAGTTCAACATCCGTGACTTTGCTTTTTTTCCATACAGGTTTCAAGCCCAACAGATAAAGAGCCTCTGACTCTGTAATGCCTTTATGTCTCATTGCCTCACATGCCCACAACACAAAAGCGACCTTGTTTGGATATGATCCATTGTGCTCCGCTTTATACTGACTCAATAAGCTCTCAGCCATCTCTTTTCCAACTTCCCATGCCTCTTTCGTTGGTATCAACCTTGAATCAAAGGAATAGAAATTGTTCCCGGTTGGCAGTGCATCTGGATTTCTTATCGGGTCGTTTCCAACCTTTGGCGGAACATACCGCCCACTAAGCCCATCGAGTACTCTTTGTATTTCGATTTTGCATTTATTGATATTCTCCGCATAGCTTTTAGCGGTATTCAAATCCGCTGTCACATTTGCAGATACATTTCCAGGTCCAAACACCTTCTCCTGTGCCTCCTCTGGATCTGTGCCATTGAGCAAGACCTCACTCAGGAGTTCCTCGATCACGGTGCAGTCCCCATGTGCGGGAGATAACTGATGCGGATCCAGATATACCTCTCCCACATGCTCCACGAACTCATCTCCAAGCATCGACTCTACCATGGATACGAGCTTCCACCCCTCTGGAGGGGAGCCGAGTATGTGGAGCCCGTAAGGCATGAACTCAGATGCGAGATCATGTAGGTACTCATGCAGAGGTCCGTTTATGAAGTCCTCAAACGCAGTCTCATTCATCCCTTTGAGATCATCTACAGATACACCCAGATCCTCCCCCAAGCTGAGATTCTCGTATAACTTTGTTATCGTATTTCTGTATTCGAGTTTGAGCGCTTCTTCTGCGCTGAGATATTGATGTATCTTCTCATGCAAAAGAGTGAAATTGCTATACAGCCCTGATGCAACGATCGGCGGGGTTAGATGATCCACAATCACTGCGTTCCCCCTCCGCTTTGCCTGCGTGCCCTCTCCAACGCCATCCATTATGTACGGATATACCACTGGAAGGTCTTGAATCAGAATTGCGGGCCAGCAATCTGTCGCAGAGAGTCCTCGCTCTTTACCCGGAAGCCATTCCTGTGTTCCATGTCGGCCAAAATGAATGATCGCGTCCGCTCCAAATCCTTTCTTGAGCCAGAAATAAAATGCAATGTACTGATGGTGCGGTACGAGCTCCTTGTCATGGTATAGCACAGATTGATTCTGCAACCATCCTCTTGTAGGCTGCGGTGCAAGTAACACGTTCCCGAGTCTTACACCTGGAATGACAAGATACTTTCCCGTCTCGTTCTCGTAGACCATGATCTTACCGGGTGGCTCGCCCCACTTATCAATCACCTCCTCCCGCTTGTTTGCTGGGAGCTCGTTGAACCAGCTCTTATACTCTTCTGCGGGAATCAAAATCAGGCTCTCATTCTCAACCATCTTCTCAAGCTCTCTGGGTGCCCATGTCCCAATGTTCCTACCCTGATGGAGCATAAGATCGAGGAGCTCCTTCTCATCGGGCACCTCTACCTCAACATCATACCCCTCCTTCTTCATTGCGTCAAGGAGGTTCTTGAGGCTCGGAACGATATCAAGATAGCTCGCACCAAGGTTATCTTTTCCTCCACCGTGGTTGTAGTAAATGATCGCTATCTTCTTCTCAGAATTGTTCAGACGATGTAACCTTGTCCACGATAACGTTCTATTCACCAACCAATCAACCTGCTCGTTTATGGGCTCAAGCGGTCTAAAACCAATCTCTTCAGTCTCTGGCTCGATTGCCCTCCCTCCTACAATGATGAATTCTATCTGCCCATCCAATTCTGGTTGTGCAATCGTATAGGGGGTTCTAGCTGCGGCGACTCCTTCTTTACTCTCACGCCATTCCTCCGGTGTCATCGAATAGTCAATTATGGCATTTATTATAGGAATGTTTAGGCGTTTCAGTTCTTCGATTCCTTTTTCGGGCGCTCTTCCATAAAATCTGAAGCATCGGAGGCTTATAATAGCATCAACAATTGTTTCATTTTCTTTGATGAAGAATTTGTTTATTATGTCGGGGTTTTTGTAATATAGAAATGTTGGAATTGTATTGACTTCTCTTTTTTCTAATTCGTTAATAATTCTGTTCTCGATTTTTATATCGCCTGTTTTATAATGGCCATCATAGAAGACAATCCCTATTGTTGGTTTGTTTGGATGATATTTACCCGTAGCTTTGTACCATTCGAGATATTCGGTCAAATTTTCAAATAACTTTTCCGAATCAGGATGATAGATACCTTCTAAAGGAGTACTTAGTGGCTCTTCAATGGTAGCATTTATTCCACAGAATTCAACTCCGATATATGTGAGTAATCTTCTCACGTTTTCAATGCCTCCATTATCCCAGTATTCTTCAACCCAGGGGTGCTCTGTCATATTGATAGTCCCCAAATAGCCGTATACCCCCGGATGGATTATCATTACAGGAATACCCTTTTCTTTTGCTTCGTTGATCGCAGGTTCGATTTGTGTGATTCCTGCCCCAATCATCTGCAAAAATATCAGATCATAGGTGGTTAAATTGAGTTCTGCTGGCAAGTGCTTAGAGGAATATACGGTAACATTTAGACTGCTGTTCTCTCCAGCTTTCCTAAACAATGGTATGTAACTTTCTCCACCCAATATGAACACAACTTCTGGCCTATCCTTTGCCGCCGGCTTCGGTTGATCCACCGCTGTCGTATTACCGTAGAACCTGTTATCCATGTACAAAATCAAATTCCGTATGTTCTCATCGCCACCATACACCCAGTACCGGGTGATGTTCACATCATCCACATTCCCGATGCTTATGTTTGTCGTTAGGTTGTATGCCACAACATA
>PIXU01000280.1 GCA_003601795.1 Candidatus Methanophagales archaeon | reverse complement strand
TTCAAATCTATTTCTACGAATAGCTTCAATATGGTTTCTTGTAGATATGTATGGGTTTGCACATTGTTCACCTCCATTAAACCTTTTTAAATGGTGGTGCAACGTTTAAAAAATGTTAGCTACTGAAGCGCTTTATATAATTATACCTTTAGCTCACGATTGCGTATAACTTCGGTATATCCGACATTAATACTGTATATCATCCCAATATACCTTTAGTTATTTAAAATGCATTCACAAATAGCTTTTACAAAACTCCACATTCTTCCTCATCTCTTCATAAGTCATTTCCTCTTTCTCTTTATTCCTCCAAAAAGTCTCTATCACTATATATTTACAATTTGTCCCATTCAAAACCTCGAATACCGCATCAAAATCCAATTCCCCGCTTCCTATTGACAAATGGTCCTGTTTCTCCGTAAGGGAACAATCGTGCAAATGCACTACCCGTATTTTATCCCCGCATTTGTCTATCCACCGCTTAAGATAATCCAAATACATACCGTCTTTCGTTTTTATTCTGCTTTTCGGTTGAGTCACTTCCGCCATTATCGCGTGCCCGATATCAAAGGTGAAATATACATCTGAAGATGATGAAAGAGAAAGGGCTTCGAATATCAGGTCAGACCATTCGAAAGGGACTAAATCATTCTCCACACTTACTAATATCCCGAACTCGGAAGCCATTTTGGTTATTTCGAGCCATCTTCCCAGACCTTTTTGTTTTATCTCTTCTCTCACGTCATCAAGCTTATACGTGGAAACTTTTGGATGCAAATGTAAATTGTAGTACGGCGATAAAGGCATGAACTCCGCTGAAAATTCCATGCACCTGCTCAAAACGGTCATACTCGCATCTGCTATCTCGTCTCGTGGATGCATCACCGAAATATCAAGCGGGGAATGAAAAGCGATTTTCAACCCGAACTCCTCTAACAGCTCCTTTATCTCGCCTCTCTCCGCTTCTTCCATGCAATCGGGCAATGGATAATCGAGCGAAAGCTCAAAATAATCCAGCCCGAGTTTGTAAAGTTCTTCTATTGTGCGCTTGAATGGGCGGTTGCCATACCATACTGGTGCCCCTAACAGGATGTTCATTTGTTCCCTCACGATTTTTTTAGTAGCCAAATAGGGAATAGTAAATAGCCAAAAGGGGACGGGTCCATTTATCCTTCTTTTGCATTTTTCATTGCAGTCTATGCTTTTTTTCCCCTAATCCCTATTGGCTATTGGCTACTGTCTAATTTCTCATTCTTTTCTTTTAACTATCAATGTCAAACCCTCTCGGTCCACAATCTCCACTTTTTCACGTTCTTTTATTGTTTCCCCTTCCAGCGTTCGAGCATTCCAGATTTCGCCTCGTATTTTTATCGTGCCGCTATCTTCGTTTATTTCCGTCTCTGCCCTTGTTACTTGCCCGATAAGCTCTTCACCTCCTACTTTCACTCTTCTCTTTCTCGCCTTCAACACCGCTCCCACAGCAAAGCCGAAAAAAACAGCAGATGCCACCGCAATTCCGATTATAGTTAGTAGGAATCCTTCAAACCAGTCTGACTGGGGATTAAAGAGGAAAGGCTCCTTTGGTAAGATTAAAGCACCTATTATCAAGCATACTGCACCACCCACCGTGAGTATTCCGAAGGTAGGCGTAAGCGCTTCAGCAATGAATAACATAACTGCGATAATTATTAAAAGCACACCGAACATGTTCACCTCGAAAAGTCCCAGCCCATACAGCGATAAAATCAGACATATCGCACCTATCATCTCTGGCACGTAGGTTCCCGGCGACATGAACCCGAAAATCAGTCCATATATGCCCACCATCAAAAGGATAACCGCTATTTGCGGGTTACTGAGCATGGACAACAAAGAAGAACGTATCGTCTTTCCCTTTGTGTACAGTGAAGCGTTTTTCGTTGATAAGGTTTTGTTTCCAGCTCCCGTTTCGACCGTCATTCCATCAACTTTACTCAAAAGCTCTCGCTCGTCCTCTGCGATGAGGTCAACTATCCCTCGTTCTAATGCGGTATTTTCATTAAACGCGTCATTTTCGGTGACGAACCGCTTTGCCTGCGTTGCGTTTCTACCTCTTTCTGCTGCTATGCTCTCTGCATGCCCGGCGAGGAATTTTATTGTCTTTTCATCTGCTGCCTTTCTGCCTTCTATACCTATCTCGACAGGCATTGCCGCTCCTACTGTCGTTGCCGGTGCCATTGCGGCGATATTACCGGAGACGAGGATGAAAGAGCCCGCGGATGCTGCTATCGCTCCTTTTGGCGTTACATACGTGATAACGGGCAGTTCGGAATTCAAAATCGCTTGTGTTATTTCCAGTGTGGAATCAACAAGTCCACCCGGTGTATCAAGCTCGATCAATACCGCTTCAGCACCCATTTCCTCCGCTTCCATTAATCCTTCCACTATGTCTAAGGAAGTGCCTTCGGTAATCGTGCCTTCTATCTTCAGCACGTAAATTACCGTTTTGTCCCCTACTTCTCCTCCGCCGTTTGCAACAAAAGCAAGTAAGATAGGCAGGAGAACGAGGATGAGAATAATCCCACGCAAAAGTGTTTTGTTCATCTATGGAAACCCCCTAACTTACACTTACAAGTATATTATTATCTTATCTTATGAATGCTTTGTTAACTTATCCCTTCAACTTAAAGAATGATCAATGTAATTCCATATAAAATTAGATACCTATCCTTCCGATTACTTTTTCCTTTAGACCTGAGGGATATGCGAATATGCAGGAGGAGTAACGAGCTTTTAATGTTTTCGCTATCTCCTATGGCGGTTTATTGTACCCTATCTCCTTGCGGAACGTGAAATTGCCATATGCATCTGACTTATCCTCATACGTCATTCCAGAGGAGGTAGTATCCGTATTACGCCCATCCTCGACAAACGCGTCCACACCCACAGACACGAAACCATTACCTTCCGCATCTATTCCATAGTGCAAACTTCTTTCAGTAATCCCTGCTTCGGTTTCGGTCGTTGTGTTAGTCACGACCATCTTACCATAAGCATTCACATCCTCGCATTTCGTGGTAGATGAATAACGCATGCCTACCTGCTCAGAGTGGCTTAACGAGCCTAGGTCACCCGACTTATAACCAATGCCTTTCGTCTCCTCGATATTTGATGTGCTCGCATCGACATACTTCGCGAACTCCATAGTCCCATTTGAACCAATCATTTTATCATCGTGCTGAAGACTTCTGCTGCCACTTTTCCCTCTAAATTGTCCTTCCTCAATCACTGTGCTATCGCCTTTGAGATCAGTTGTGATAGATGTAGATGGTTTTGACGTGTAATCAACCTCCTTATGAAAGCTGAAATTGCCACTGTATGCCGTAGACTTGTCATTATGCGACATGCTGGAAGTGGGAGTCTTACCAAAAACCCCCTCTTCGACAGACGCATCCACACCCGCCGACACGCTACCTTTGCCTTCCGCATTTATTCCATAGTGCAAGTCTCTTTCTTCAGTCTCAGTAATCCCTACCCATGTTTCGGTCATTGCCTCTATATCTGTCACAACTACAGCACTCCCAGCTTCTATATCCTCGCATTTCGTATTAGAAGAAAGAGGAGGGCTAGCTCCGTAATAGCGCATGCCTACCTGCTCTGCGTGGCCTAACGAGCCCAGATCACCTGATTTATAGCCAATGTCTTTCGACACCGCGAGATTTGGCGTGACGTTGGTGTTCACATCGAAGCACTTAGTGAACTCAGTAGTCCCGTTTGAGCCAATCATTTTCTCATCGTATTTGATACCTCCAACTGCCTCTCCCGGTGCGAGCGGAGGGTTGTTGAGAAGATTTCCATTGCCGGTCTCCCATCCAAATTGTTCTCCTTCAATCACTATCCCATCACTTTTGATTTCGGTTGTGACGTCAATGATTGTCTTCTCAGGGGGTTCGATGGTTTTGGCAAGGACTTCTATGTATGCGGTATCACAGTCGTGAACATCAGCACCTGCTAGTGGTGTTCCAGTAACAGTAGCAACATTCCTAAGCATTCCTCCTGCTCCTTCATCTATTTGTGCAACAAGCTTGATCGTGGTTGTATTCCCAGAACCCAGTGGACCCACATTAGCCCATGTGATCGTGTTTCCGGCTATACTTCCTTTCGGACTGGAAGAGACATAACTCAACCCTCCCGGCAGCGTGTCCGCAACCTTAACTGGGTCTAATGTGCAGTCGCCGGTATTGGTAATGGTAATGGTGAAAGTGACAACGGTGCCAGAAGGGCCAGCAATCGGATTTGCATCCTTTTTCACATTTATTCCCGGAGTGAGGGTTGTCACATTTGCGGTATCGGAAGCGGTGACATTGGCGCCATAAGGAGGTTTCCCTGTGACCTTAACGGAATTTGTTAGCGTTCCAGTTGCTCCGGTATCAACGTGTGCAACCAGATGGATGGTAGCAGAAGCGCCAGGGTCCATAGAGCTGAAATCCCACGTTATGCGGTTATTGGGAGCAGATACACTTCCGCCAGAATCATCTGAGACATAGCTCATCCCTGCTGGTAACGTGTCAACAACCTTGACGGGATCGAGTGTACAGTCACCAGTGTTGTTAATGTTAATGGTGAAGGTAATATTGGCGCAAGGTGCACCCTCTGTTGGATCTGCGTTTTTCTCCACATTTATTTCAGCAGTGAGGGCTGTCACGTTTGCAGTATCGGAATCCGAGGCGTTATTACCTGTGGCATTGACGTAATTCGTCAGTATCCCCACGGCATTCGCATCTATGTGTGCAACAAGGATAATTGTTTTAGAATCTCCAGAATCTAATGAACCCACATTATTCCAAGTTATCGTGCCGTCATGGCTGTCCGCTCCTGGACTACTGGAGACATAGCTCATCCCTGCTGGTAACGTGTCAACAACCTTGACGGGATTGAGTGTATGGTCTCCAGTGTTAGTAATGTTGATTGTGAATGTCACATTGGTGCAAGGTGCTCCAGAAGTTGGAGAGGCAGTTTTGGTCACCGATATGGGATATCTTTTAACCGTCGAAGAGGTGTTTCTTCTGTAATTGTTGATACCTCCAGAACCGTCTCTTTCATTTGGATTATACCCCGAGGTGCTTGTCCAGATTAGTGTGGCGTTGTTGATGAATTTACTACCCGGTGCCACGCCACTGTTGATGGTTACATTGTACCTGAGCAGAACTTTATTGGTACTATTCCATAAGAGGTCTATTCTGTCGAAGTGCCACGACAATTTTGACAGATTGCTATCATCTGCTGTTCCATCGGGTCCTGATAGTATCTCAATTGAGCCTGGGGTATAGCTCATATCGGATGGTATGATATCCGTAATATTCACATCGAAAGCATCGGCATTGCTGCCTGAGGAGTGATAGATAACGAGATCATATGTAATGGTATCTCCGACATCACCGGTTGCGGGGTCTGCACTTTTATCGATTATCAAATCCGGCTCAACTATTTCCACAGGTCCCGATTCGTCTGAGTCGGTGTGCACCGTACCGTCGTAATCCTTCCAGCGGAGTGATGCGTTGTTGTTTGCCAGCGTGGTGTCATTCTGGTTCTCTATCACATCCGCCATGATCGCGTTGAACTCGATCTTTATGTCTTGGTCATTTGAGTTGTTCACCTTACCGAAGCTCCAGTTGATGTACACAACCTGAGTCCCGTCATTAGGCGAACTTACGGTCTCCGATGGCGATGTCGAAGTTCCGGTCACAACAAGACTGCTACGGTTATAGATCAGTCCTTTCGGTAGCGTATCGTTTACGGTTACATTGTAAACAACCGCCGCTGGCAAGTTGATGTCTATCATATAGTTCAGAGACTCGCCGATGGTATAACTTCTCGGAGAATCAGGCATCTTGGTGATACCACTAGCCTTCTTTATGGTAACAGGGGCATTGGCGGTCCGGTTATAGTTATCGAGTGAGTTCCACTCTCCGCTTCGCTCGTTATCATTGGGTCCTGATGTGCTCGTCCAGGTGACCATGGCGTTGTTCGTCAGCGTCTGCCCAGAGACTACGCCGCTGTCCACGGTCACTGAGTAGTTGAGGATCGCAGGGGTAGTGCTACCGTATGTGGTATTTAGTCGATCATAGGTCCAGCTAATCTTCTGGTCATTTTGTGTGAAGGATGGTGCAGATGGATCTGACTCCTGAGAGCCAGTGACGAATGTCAAGCCTGATGGTATCGTATCGTTGATAACAAGATCAAAGGCGTCTGATTTGCTTTCTGCTGTATGATATACCTTGATCGTATACTTTATCGTATTCCCGACTTCTACTTCCGTATTGTTAACACTCTTCTCGATTATCAAATCCGGCTCAACTATTTCCACATGTCCTGATTCGTCTGAGTCGGTATGCACAATGCCATTGTAATCCTTCCAGCGGAGTGATGCGTTGTTGTTTGCCAGCGTGGTGCCATCCTGGTTGTCCATCACATCCGCCACGATCGCGTTGAACTCGATCTTTATGTCTTGGTCATTTGAGTTGTTCACCTTACCGAAGCTCCAATTGATGTACACAACCTGAGTCCCGTCATTAGGCGAACTTACGGTCTCCGATGGCGATGTCGATGCTCCGGTCACAACAAGACTGCTGCGGTTATAGATCAGTCCTTTCGGAAGCGTATCGTTTACCCAAAGGTCACGTGCAGTCGCCTTTAGCAGGTCAACCAGTATCGTATAGTTCAGAGACTCGCCTATTGTGTGGCTACGAGTTTCATCTGGTAGCTTTGTGATGGTTGCTGTGTTGTTGACCTCCAGAGTGACCTCCTTTTCTTTGTTATAGTTATCCAGGGGGGTCCAGCCACCATATCTTTCTTCAGGATTATCTCCGGCTGTGCTCGTCCAGGTAACGGTCGCGTTGTTCCTCATCGTTTGGCCCATTACAACACCGCTTTCCACGGTCGCCTCATAGCTCAAAGTTACAGAACTGCCTTTCGCTATCTGATTGTATATCCATGAGATTCTGTTTCCAGCAATATTTGTGCTATTCGCTAAGGGGCAGGATGATACAGATCCTCCAACCAGTGTGAGACCCTCTGGAACTATATCTGTTATGTTGACATCGTAAGCATCGTGTTGGCTGTTCCTGGTATGGCTTATGTTTATCATATATCTCACCGTGTCCCCATACTCAACAAAGCTCTTGTTGGCACTCTTTGTGATCTGGAGCTCTGGCTCCACTACGTCAACCTTCGCGGTGTCATATGCCTGAAAGAGCGTCCCGGTCTCATTCCTGTGGTAAACATCGACACGGTTCAGGATGGTAGAGCCATCCTGATTTGAGATTGTATCGTTAACGATTGTGGTAAGATTTATTTTGACGGTCTTTGGACCCTGAACATCTCCAAGATCCCATGTGAGGATGGTATTGCCTCCGGACGTGGATGTTGAAAAACTGCCACATCCTCCTGATACGCACTTATAACTATGATATTTTAGCCCTACCGGCAGAGTATCATTGATCTTTGTATCATTGTACCAACCACCACCCCAGAACTCCGTTGTGATCGTGAAGTTGGCATACTCCCCGATGGTCTCGATGGAGTCTGGCTCTTTCGTGACGTTAACCCGCGCAGCATACGCCTGGTCGCTATCGCTGCTGTAAACGCATCCGGTGGGGCATACTCCCTTCACAGATACGGTATTCGTAAGATCACCAGTGGCTTGTGCATCTGCCGTGACGTGCCTCATCCAGACGTCTGTTCCTACTGGGATCGTTTGACCGGTCCAGGTGATCGTGGTCCATCCCGACGACGGCTGGTTATCTGTTATAGTTCCGTCTCCTTCAGTCACCGCAACATTTATGAAGCCATTTCCAAGTATATCGATAACGCTAACGTTGTAAGCTGTCCCTGTCCCAGTGTTGCTGACGTATATCGTCCAGCTCGCCGCGCCCACTGGCTGTGTCTCTGGTTCCTTTCTAATATGTAGCTCGGCGAGCTTCGGTGTGATGTCCTGAGAAAAGGTCTCTTGACGTGTTCCCGAACAAGAATCTGTATAATTAAAGGACACCGTGTTGCTGGAAGATGTCACGCTGCCGCAGCAGTTTGGGCAGTTCACTATTCCGAATTTTATGGTTATTATCTCGTTAGGATATATCCTATTGATGTTGTCAGGGGTCCAGATAATTGTTCTATTTATTGATGAGAAATCCAAAGGCTCGTGATTGCTAAACGTATGACTCACGTTATTACTCGTAATGCTGGCAGATCCACTTTTATACACGAATCCCTCTGGAAGAATATCCGTTACGTCGGTTACATAGGCAGTTGAGCCCGTGTTTCTTATGGTTATCGTATAATTTCCACCGCAGGTATCGATGTAATCGTGATCCTTTGATAATTCAATATCGGGAGTGGTTCTTAACTTCGCAATCGCAGTCGAGGTGTGTAATGCAGAAGGGCAGCATCCCCAGAAGACCATAGCATTGTTTTGTGTGTCATAACCTGTGCAATTTGTCACTGTAGCATTTAATTCTATGATTTTTGTGCTTCCAACGGTCATGTTTGTCAGCTTCCAGATCAGTGGATCGGCAGAAGTTCCTGTTCCGCTATCCTTTTCTGGATCTGACGATAAATACTCCGTATTGCTTGGGAGCACATCCTTAAGCGTGATGTTCTTCGCCTCATAATCACCATTGCTCGTGATTGTAATAGTCCACCTAACAATATTATTAGTTTCTGTAATGGTAAAAGAAGGCGTCTTTGTTATGCTCAGGTGCGAACTTGCTTTATCAACTCTTGTACTGCTCTCAGACTCTGGGCCGTATTTTCCACAAGGCACGGTGTAGTTTGCGCGTGCTACCGCTGTCCCACCATTAAAATCGCACGGACCTGTCACGGTCGCATTGAACGTTATTGTAACATCAGTGCCGGGTGCCCATTGTTCAAAATTCCATATCAAAGGGTTGCCGCTGAAATCCGTGGACGATGGATTTGCGCCGACCACATGTGACGATCCGGCGACGTATCTTAGCCCATCTGGCAGCAGCTCAGTTATGTTTATGTCATATGCATTGGTCTCACCGACGTTCCGAACCTCTATCTCAAAGGTCGTCTCGTCACCGCATTCATCCACTAAGCCCACATCATGCCTGATTATCAGAAGTCTTGTGGGTGGCAGCTCAACCCTGGACGTATCGCTGACCTCCTGGCAGTACACACCACCGCATCCCCACCTCGCCACAACATAATTGTTTAAGTTATCACATCCCACCAGGGTTGCGTTCAAATCTATAATGCGCTGCTGGTTGGGCGTCATGTTGCCTAAGGTCCATGTGGTCTGCTTGCCATCTACACTCGTATTTGATGGGTCTTCGCTGCCATCTATCTTCGAGCTGACATAAGATAGATCGGTGTCCAATGTATCCACGACTGAGACATTGTACGCGGTCCCATCACCCTTATTCGTCACGTATATCTTCCAGCTCACGTTCTTCGTCCACGCATAGATAACCTCAGGGGTCTTCTTTATGATTATATCACCTTTATCAAGGAGCAGAGGTTCTCCGGTAAAGCTATCACTCAAAGGATGCCCACAGTTGTCCTTGTACTCAAGCCAAGCGTGTAAGCTTTTGTTCTCCTGAGAGCATGTCTTCTCTACCTTGAATTTTATGGTTCCGCCGCGGCCCACATTTTTCCCAAGATACCAGGTGAGATTATGATCAGATCGTGTCGGCTCGAAGGATTGAACTGATCCGGACTCGTTGGTGATGTTACTTATCTCTGCGGGTCCTACATACCTGAAATCAGCATCATTGTAGGTTATATTCATTATATAGCCATTCCAGGGACCGTTTTTGCTCAGGGAAATCGTAAACTCATATACCTCACAGGACTCCATCTTGTTCGGATAGCTCATATCTATCGAGAAATCCGACCTCCCAACGGTTATCCAGACGCCCTCGTGGAAGTTGGTGTCTATGCTGCACTCAGAAGGGTAGCCGGTTATGTTCAGGTCAGACCAGTCCACAAAGGTGCCAACGCTTTTTTGATGCAGGGTGTAATCAATATCAAGTTTCGTTCCATCTGCGAGCGGCCCGCAATCGCTGTTCAGGAAGCCGAGGTTGATCGCTGTTCCAATTGTTATCCTCTGTGTTAAGGTGTATGTATCGTTTACCTTAAATGTGGCGCTGCCGCTATTTGTGCCATCAGGGAATGTCTGCCCGTTCCCGCCTTGCTCAGTGAAGGTTATGTCACTCCAGTTAAGCGAACCTATGTGGTTGAACTGGTAGGTGTTCGTGTAGGTTATGTTCCTGCAGCACTCCTGTGGATTTGGAGAGGCGGTCTTGTTTGATGAGCTTATGATGGTCCCGTTGTAACACTCGACCATGATGTCCACCGAATCACTGCCCGAAAGCGAGCACCCGCAGCAGTCAGTCACCATTTCAGTGCTAAGCGTATTTGTGAACACATGTCCGCAATCGCAGGGATCATCAGATGCTCTGAGCTTAATCTCCGTGCTCCAGGTTGTTCCGTTCTCAAGTTGCTGGTTGATCCAGGTGATGGTGCGCGCAGTTGTGTTAACGGTTCCCCCACCGCTATCGATCACAGTGAAGTGCTCCGGATATGTATCGGTGATGTTTGTTGTAATTCTCTCAGCGCAGCTTCCATTGTGGTATCTGACTTCGAGAGTATACGTACCATTCTCCATGAGATAAAGTTGGTTGGGACCTGACTTATCCACAGATATATTGGAAACGGTCCCTGGATCTATCGAGTACGAGACAATCTTCGTCGGAGGCGCCCACGAATTCCCGCAGTCATCCTTATAGCTTGGCTCGAAGGAGATATCACCTCCCGATGCATCGCAGGCACCATAATTCATGCCGAAGTCGAAGGTGAAGTGTCTCGATGAGTCATGCTCAACCGTGTCCACCACGAAGGTGCTGTTACTCTCATAGTAGGTGGCACCAGTCACATTTGTGATGTCGTATTGAGATGGTATCTCGCTGACCTTTACGCGCAGATTGCTCGCATTCCCATCGCCGGTGTTGGCGAAGCTGACATTCACGTTCGATGCACCGCAGTAGGGAACAGTTATGGGATCAGGCGAAATAGTATAATCGAGATGTGGCTCCTTCAAAATGAGTTTCACACTCGCCTTTGTATACGTCTCCTGACAGATGACACCTTTGTTGCATCTCCAGCTTCCGTTCACCTCATTATATATGTCTTCGCAGGAGATCGCTCTCACAGAGAGGTTTACAGTTTTGCTTTCCCCTGCATCTATTTTGGCATAGCTCCAGTTCAACTCTCCGCTGGGCGAATCTACGTTCACAAACTCAAGCCCTGAAGCGAGTGAATCATTGATGATGACGTTATAGGCAGGACCTGTGCCGGTGTTCTCGATTGTGATGAGCCAATTTATCACATCCCCTTTTGCCGCCTCCACAACGCCTGGCGTTTTTGTCAGCTTGATGTAGCCCTCATTGACGATTATCGAGGATGACTCGCCGTAGGAAGATTTCCCATCATAAGTGACGTCAGCATGCACACGCTGTCCACTTGGTGTGCCGCAACCTGCAGTCAGGTTAAAGTTTATCGTGATGTTCTCGCTCGAGTTCAGACCGCCTCCGATGATCTCGCTTAGGTTCCATTCCAGATACTTCCCGCTTGCAACGGGATTCTGCGTCGAACTGCCATTCGGGAAAGAGATATTTGTAGTTCCAGTATCGTAAGAAAAGCCGGTGGGCATTGTAACATTTGCAACTATGCCATCTGCCGTCGCGTCACCGGTATTGGTTATCTCGATGATATATTCGTTCGACTCACATGCGTTAACTTCCAAAGGGAAAGCAGAAACGCTTACTTGCAAGTTCGCGGAATCCGCAATCGCCAAGCTTTGCAATGCCGTAAAAATTGTAAAAATAACTATACCCAATATTATTAAAAATTTCTTGTTATCACTATTCCTCATCATCCTTTTTTCCTTCCAACGGCACTGTTATGTATGTGGATACACATAAGTTTTTCGGGCTTCTGGTTCTAACCTTAGGTCTTTGAATTTTACTTAGCGATATTATCGATCCGAACGCGCGTAGGTTTCCTTTTTTATTGACTTGCCTCAAAAATCGTTAAGCGAGAAATACCTTACAGAAGCGAGGGAACTGTTGAAGGAAGGGGATTTAGTTCAGGCGCAACTCTTTAAAAAAGCATTGATGGAAAATGCTTCGCAGAAGTTCTGGGGCGCATCGGCACTCGCGGTGAAGAGAATAGGAGCAAAAAAGGGTTTAAAGTTGGAAGAGCATGGTGGTTTATGGCCTTTCGTGAATGTACTTGCAATGCAGAGAGGGGATAAAGACCTCACTACGTTTTTTTCATGTAGCAAATAGCTTGCATCGGAACTTCTATGAGGGTGAAATGAAACGAGAAACCATAGAAATCGCAGCCGAAAACATTGAGAAATTTGTTACATAAAATCCGTCAACGCCTTCTGCTCCTCTTCCGTGGCAAAAAGCGCATTCACGTCCTTCTCTAACAGTTCCAACCGCTGTCTCGTGTAATTGGATATGTGATACTCCTCCGCTATGCGTAACGAAACGTCAAGATATTTCTTTATACTCGCGGTGTGCACCGTGGGAACTATCTTACTGCCGCACCATGTGCACTTCCCGGTCAGCGGAATTCTCCTGTATTTCGCATTGCATTTACTGCACCTCACCTTCTGCGAGCCAAACGCGCGGAGGTTACCTTTTATGTCGCGAAGGAAATGGTTTTTTATTACCGTTTCCGCTACTTCGCACTCGTCTACCGCCCTTATCATCCTCGCCAGTTTCAACTGCGCTTCTGTTTTGTCCACCATTGTCTTCAGCGTTTTATACAACGATTTTAAAGGACCTGCTGCGATGTCCGTTGTGTCATGCGTGTAACCGAAGCCATAGACATCCTTCGGCTCCCCTATTCTGCTCGCTGCCGTTTCTATATTCTTCACCTCTTTTGGATGTTTTCCCGAACAGGCAGCCTCGTAAAAATCCAGTGGATATTCCGTCGCAATAGAAAGGTTATGCGCCTCCTTGTCCACCTCTTTCGGGTTGATGAACGGAATGAGCACGATAGGGGCATCCATTCGCCCACCTCTCTTTTCGGGTAGAAATAGGAGCGAGAAATTGAGCAGCGCATCCAGCAGTAGTATAATTGAGTCTTCGTCACCGTCACAATTACCGGTTAGCACAGAGCTATTGACCAAAAAATTATGATGAACATCAACTTCTATATCGTACAAGAACTCAAATTCCGACTTGACGGGTTCTATCATTTTTATTTCGTCAAGAACGGCATTACCAAACGAGGATATACGCGGTGCTTTTTCTTTTACAAATGCCGCTCTCAATGCTTCGTTCTTCTGCTTATCTACGAAACCGATTGCCTCACCGAATTTTCTCGCATATCGCGATCTTATGGAGAGATAATGAAGGTCAAATACCGGTAATTCATCTTCGCTTTTACCTTTTCGCTCGTAGAATCGTTTTGCAGCTCCTCCAGCAGCTTTTTTTCCCCTTTTCAATCGGTAGAATATACCAAATCGGAGCAACTGCAATCCAATGTCCTGCAGTAGTTTCTCGCTCACTGAGCAACAGGAGACCACGAGTCTGCCTCTTTCCACAGAGCCATCACTGGAGAAATAGGCACTCAGCAACCACTTCATCTTATCGCGAGGAAGAGTCCGTAGTAACGGTGAAATTCGCTTCTCTTTAGCTCCTTTGCCCGTACCCAGGACATCCACAAATAGCTTGTATATCAATCGACTTGATATGACGAGCACCCCTTCCTTTCTGCCCGGGGAAAAGCCAAAAACATCCCTAATGCAGTTCGCCATGTCATCCAACAGCTCCTTTTCCTGCGATGCCATGCTGACCTGATAAAACTCCTTTTCAACGCTTCTTGCATAGCCTTCTGCGAGATAATAGCCGATAAGCCGCATGAAACGCTCATCAATCTTGATTATTCGCGGTATTGCCGTGTGGTCCCTTTTAACGCCGAGTTGACACTCGCTCGGAATTGCATTCCAATCGCGGTGCGACCGCTTGAGTAACGAGTGCAAAATAGGTAGCGGGATGCTATCACGATAAACATAATTTGAAAATGTCTTTTTCCCGATTCCTATCTGCTCAGCAGTGGATTTCAGCCCTCCTAGTTCTTTCACTATTTTCTCTACAACTTCTCTAACCCCCCTAACCATTACGTCCCCGGAAAGGTTATCGAAATGCAAAAACGCCTTCAGAAGGTCTATTTCTGCTCTGTCCTCTTCTTCCTCCAGGTCGAGTTTTTTCGGTACTAATAGCCTGTCTTTGTCATCCAGTTCCAAAACTTTTTTGTGATGGATTTTACCGTTTGACCATACCGTAGTTCGGTGTTCCGGCGAGGAAACGAACGCTCTGCCGGACCTGGTGCTTACGCTCACCAGATGTGACGGTGCAGGCGTTTTAATCACTGATTTAACGTCCTTTAGTTCAAACCGCCCATCCTCAGGATTCAGAGCATACGTCCTAATTCCTTCAACTGGTTTTCGTGTTGTACCGAAATCATCAACAACCTCTTCACGTGCGTTTTCACTGTGATATAACGACTCCAGGTCCATGTTTTTTAATCTACCGGAGTTCGTGACCAAAACTTCGGTACTCGGTGCCAAACAGTTCCTTCTCTTCGCCGCATGGAAAAACGGATGCGCATAACAAGCCGAAGCGCGTGTGAACCCGATTATCCTGCCCAATATTCCCGCAGAGGTGTGTGGTGCAAGTCCAAGCACAACCTCTCCTACAAGGTCTTCCTTGCTTGATGCCCCGTAATAAGGCGGTAGGTCATAGAATCGCTGTAACAAATCATCCAAAAAATTCGACACGCGAACCAAGTGCGATGCCGCATCAACCGAAATCACAATATCTTGCTGCTTGAGTTCTACTATTTGCGTGTCGTTTTCCAACTCCGCACCGTTTAGGTCATGCGAGTACCCCAGCTCTTTTGCCCTCTCCACGCTCAGCCCTATTTCTTTCGGCTTGAAATGCGTCAATGGCAAATTTGTAAAATCGTATCTTATCGTGCCATCTTTAAACACGGACACACCATGCTTTGCTCTTAATATCCCTTTTCCAAGATGCTCCGCCACTTTTTGACTCGTCATAAGCCCTTGCACACATTTTACGTCCACTTTGTTAATGTCAAAATCAATGCCCAACCTGCTCAGCGTTTTGTGATAATAGTCCCACAAATCAACGCTTTTTTTACTTCTGGATGCCGGATACCGGTTACTGGATACAGGTTTGGGTTTGACTTGCCTCTTGCCTCTCGCCTCTTGCATCATCCCCTGAGTTTGAAAATTGCTCATCTCTACTTCTATCACTCTTTCTTTTAACGCTCTCTTTAGAGACCTGTTCTTTCCTCCGTATTCCCCTACGGGGAAGATAGAATGAGGTGCGGGTTGCATTTTCCTCGCTTTTGATTTCTCGGGTCTTCCCATTCTCATGCCTATTCTTGTCGGCGCTTTCGGTCTTGTCTTTATCCTCACTGACTCATCCCTTCTCAAATCATCTGTTATCCCCAAACACCGTAGCAAAGCACCCGGCTCTTCTATCTTGACTTGCATCCTCTCCTGACTCTGATGCAGGACAAGCAGATCCTCAAGAATCGCCTTTATCTTCCCTTCTGCGTCATTGGGAATAAACAGTGCTTTTTCATCTGATGCGGAATACGGGTCTGACTTGCCTCTTGCATCCAGCCTCATGCATCCCTTTTCGCATATCCACTCCGCTAAATATTCCCTGTCCTGCTCGGTTATGTCCTCCCACAAATAGGTATATGCCGGATGTAACGGCACTGCGAAGCGCGATGCGATTTCGATTGCTTCTGTTTGACTCGGTGTTTTGCAACGCCACTTCGCTGCTTCTTCCTTCGCGCTTGCTTCTAACTCCTTTAACCACCATTCATGCGTGTATGCACCGGGCATTAACCGATGCCCCGTTTCCAGAAACTCACCGTAATCAATGAGTATCTCACCCAAATCCACTATTTCTGCTATTTCTTCCCTTACCCTCTGAACGTCTTTAACGGAATTTAATTTGATCAGGCTGCCATCCCTTAATTTCACTGTCGGCACCTCAATGGAATCCACGGGGACAACACAAGCGGCTTTACCAGGCAGTTCGGGCTTTAGCTGCGTCCCCACGGCAGTGAATTCAAGTAAAGACATTGCGGCAGGGTGAATGCCCGCGGAAGCAAAGCCCGAATTGCGTGCCCTGCCATATCTCAATGCGAATGCCCCCTTTTTTGCGGGTTTTCCAAATACAGGTCTCCCAGCTATCAAATCCGCTAAAAAGTCCCGCTCTCCTTTTTCTACCTTCGATTTTACTAACTTACTCACCCATTCCCAGCCCTGGATACCAAGTTTATCAACATGCCGTTTTATCTTCGGAGCTTTCATTGCCATTCCTTCGGTGATAACGAGCACCATCCCGCCCCTTATTTTATTCGTGGCGACTCGTTCAAGGTCCTTATAGCCTCCCACTTCTCTATCCTCCGTGGGGTCGCCGTCTACGCAAATAGGACAATTTCCTACTATTTCCCTTATCTCTTCGTCCGTAGGCGTGTATTGCAATCCGCTTATTTGTGCGTAGGCGGAAACCTCCAGTATATATCGCCCTATTTCCTCTTCTCGCGGCGAATATGCTGCAAATCCTACTTTCCCCCTTAGATAATCCGCAACCAATACAGAAAGCGCCTGAGCAGTCCCACCTGCGCTTCTTATCGGACCTGAATAAAATATTTTAATGTACTCGCTCGAATCGTCGTTTCTACCTGTTTCAACCCGCGCTATGCCATCCAAAGGCGCAGCAACCACGCCTTCGGTGAGAATCGCTACTGCGGTTCTAACTGCATGCTCTATCACTTCTATGCGCTTGTACTTGCCGAATTTTTCTTCTGCGAAGTCATATCCTGTTTTTAACGCTATTTCCTCTCTACTGTATCCTTCTCGCTCTAATTCTCTTATCCTTCTGCTTATGCCTTTTATTCCTATAAGCGCTTCTACGCGAGCTGCAAGGTCTTTGGTTATCTCGATTTCTGGCTGAAGCGAAGGGTCAAAACCTCTTTTCCTCGCCTTTCGTGCTATTTCTGTTTCCTTTTTCAGTTTCTCCATCAACGTTTCATCGTATATCGCGGTCATGGTCATGGTTACTTAACTATAATATCCCCCACCTCTCGCTCATACATGTCTCTCATATAAGCCACCGTGCCCATAATGACCCGGTTTATCGTATAGATAAAAGCTGCGCCATACAGAAT
>PIXU01000279.1 GCA_003601795.1 Candidatus Methanophagales archaeon | reverse complement strand
GTAGTTCACCCATGGCTTCATCAGCGGATAGCTATCCTTGTTTGACCCGCCATCAATATTGTAAGCGGTATTCCATATCTCCGAGCCGTCAACCTCCACAGCAGATGGATATCTGCTCTTGTAATCGCTCCAGTTATTGCCTATATACTTATCGAACGGCGCACCAGTATTATTGTAATATCCGAGTTCGACCAGGCTGTTCCAGTAGTTGACTCCGCTGTCATAAGCCTGTGATGTATGCGAAATCTCCCGGAGATTATCCACGAACGTATTACCGAAGATGCAGTTCCCTACCGTTGGCAGGTTGGGTCTATCGTAATCCACATACATACCATAGCTGTGGCTGTATTTAATCGTGTTGTTATATATCTTGCTGTTGTTGCCGGCAACGTATATCCCCCATCCTGACTCACCTCCGCCATACGCAGTGGTATTCAGGATGACGTTGTCGCGCAGGGTGCAGTTGTAACCCAGCAGTTCGATGCCATATAAGTTCCTCACGAGTGTGTTGTTCGACACTGTGATGTACTCGCAGTCAGGGTAAGGCATTATGGTCGGGTATATATCAATCCCGTATTTGAGGTTGTCATGCACGTAATTGTTATCTATGGTTACATAAGAGGTGTTCGTCATTCTTATGCCTTTCAATATGCTCTTCCTTACCTCGCTGTCTTTGACTGTTCCGTGTGTAACATTGTGGAAGTATATACCGCGGCCCAGACAGTCATGGATGGTGCAGTTAGTTATGACGAAAGGCACGTTCGTGTTCTCCACACGAATGCCGCTACCTGCGCAATTCGTTATATTCAGGTTCTGTATGTAGTATGTGCCACTCTTATTCACGAAGCAGCCTGGTGGTAAAGCTGCAGAACCCGATACGTTCAGCTTCTCAAAGTCGCTGTTGCCATTAATTATGATGACATAACCTACCTGATAACACTCCCTTTTCTTATTGTTATACTCATTTCCCTCGCTTACATTGTTATCGCAGTCAGCAGTAACGGTGAAGTTGTAACAGCCCTCTGGAAGGTTCACATTCGTGAAACTTACTGTTGTATAAGCACTTGCCTTCAGCCCTCCTGAAACGTTTTTCTTGTCGCTGTAATATGTATAGCCTCCTCGTTCGACTTCCAGACTCACATTGAACGCTCCTGCATCTTCATCTCCATAATTAGCCACCTTCGCTGTTATCGTGTAATATTTATTCGGTCTCATCATGGTTGGGAACTCGATATGTGTTACCTCGAGGTCAGGTCCAATAGGTCCCTGAACGATAAGCACTTCAGCGAAAGAGCGTTCAAATAATGGATCAGGGTCATGATACTCTAAGAGATTGCTCGTAGCGTTTAAATAACTGGTCGGGATATTGTTCCACCGGAGTAAGACCTCATTATAACCGCCAGCATGACTCTCTGTGATGTCAGGATAGCCGATGTTGTGGCCGTTGAGCTTCGTATATGCTGGCGGTTCTGTCGCATTAATCACATGTGGCCAGCCGAGCGACCACAGTTTCACCCTCTTTGGATTACTCACATGCGTGCCATTGAAGTATTTGGAAGCATCAAGATGATCCTGTGGTCCATCGCACTCGCTGCCTTTCTCTAAATACAGTCCGCCT
Organism: Candidatus Methanophagales archaeon; assembly: GCA_003601795.1. Taxonomy (GTDB): domain Archaea; phylum Halobacteriota; class Syntropharchaeia; order Alkanophagales; family Methanospirareceae; genus QEXZ01. Next base: position 1,912 of record PIXU01000279.1, on the reverse strand, counting down.
TCGTTTATCCAGTAGGTCATCTCGGGCATGCTCGAATTCTCGTAAACAACGAGAAGTGCAATCACATATATCCTGCCGTCCCAGCCGCCTCGAGTGCAATCTGGACATGGTTCACCTCTCACCGTTATCGTGTTCGTGCCTGGGGTTATGTATGGCGTGGCATTGAAACTGATGAACTGTACGCCGCAGCCCACAATATAGTCGTGCATGTTCACTTTATTCAGGCCATCATTCCATGGGCTATTGACTGAATCGTTGAGTGCATCGCATCGCCTACTTTGATACGGAGCGCAATCTGTTGTATTAGGGCAGGGATCGCATGCCTTGTACTTAGCAGTGGTATAAGACCCGCCGGTGGCGTTCTGAATGGTAATATTGAAGTATCCGCCCTTGCCTGGACTGCCTTCCCAGAAACCTGTATATACGCGTGCAAGTTTTATATTTCCTGGCGGGACATCAAATGTTTTTTTCATTTTGTTGTATAGCCCCCAACCTTTCTGCTCGAAGTAAATGCTGCCATTGATTGTGTCGTAGAACCTGGTATCGGATGGGCATCCCGAGCCAGGATTGCCTGATGCACTGACTGGAGTGCTGAATGCTGCCAATGCCAACGCTATCATCGCTACTATCACTATCGGTGTTATCTTCTTTTTATTCCCCATTTTTTCCAATTTCCCTCTTTTCACCTCCTAAATTTATTTATTCTTTTCTTCCCCCTCCATGGATTCGCACCATGCATCAAACTTTTGGAAAGTTTGATCAAACTGCTTCGTAGCTCTACAAGGGGGCATATTTCCTCGCATTTCTTCTCATTTTCACCTCCATTTTTTTTCTTCTCCTCCTTCCTGATATACACCACGCCGCCGGAACCGCCTTCATCGCTCCAATCACACTGCAAAAAGACATTGCATACCCGCCTCCTTTACCGATTTCAAGCTCTTTGTTCGTTTTTCATTCTTCGCCCCGCACCTCCATCTTCGCCTTCATCCGCATTTGTATACATGGTTAGTAATAATATTGTATTCATTAATAAAATTGCTTTCGGTTTTTTTTATGCTTATATGTTAATAAACGATAGCATTAAATATAAAGATGGCAGTAAAGCACACATTTTAAATTCTTTTATGAACATTGTTGGATATAAAAATCAGAAAAAAATTGAAATTGGTATGATTATTCCCTGTAGCGTGCACCTTCGCAATAAGCCCTTTTAGGGCTTGCGAGCAAAAAGTTTATTTATACACCCATAGCCGATATTACTATGAGCGATAGAAATGTAGCATTCATGGGTTAGAAGTTGAGATTTCCGACCTCGAAAGGAAGAAATCTACCGTTGGGCTTTGATTTTTATTTCGCTTCCGCTTTGGGGTGCACCCCACTTCTTTTACTACTCAGTTCGAGCATAGCATACGCAGCAGAGCTTACACCGCTTCTCCCCGGTGCACCAACTTATATTGACATCAGTGTGGAGAAAGCGTATGAACTGATTGAGGGCAATCCCGAAGAGATTATTCTGCTGGATGTGAGAACAGAAGGGGAATACAATGCGGAGTATATACCCGGAGCTATAACAAAAATATCTTATTCTTATTCTCCCTACCCATTTTTCGGCCAGAACCCGACCATTGGGTGTCGAGTTACACCTATGCATCCGATCCTTGGATTGCGCTGTGGCTGGTATATCAAGAACTCATGGATAAAAGGAGCACGAAAAAAAAGAAGAGCGGATAAAAATCTGAAATCTGAAAAGCAAAAAGTATGGCTTGGCTCTTATCTCTTATCTCTTATTTCTTTATCATGACTTCCATCGTTGTATCTATCAGCCTATCAAAGTTTATCTTCTTATCCCAACCCTGACGCTCGAATATGTTCATGAAGCCAACGCCTATGACTCTTGGTCTATCATCGCCCG
>PIXU01000278.1 GCA_003601795.1 Candidatus Methanophagales archaeon | reverse complement strand
CGCTGCCCTGTGTCATCGTAGTTGCAAATCCTGGATTCTCGCATTTCTTTCTTTATTTGCTTGTATTCGTCACCGAACAGCTCAGCCGCCTTCTTTAGGTAGTCCACGACCGTTCCTACCGAGACTTAGGCATCGTAAGCATTTCCTCCAATTTTTTAACCGGAGGGGCACTTATAAGAATTACTTCCTTTTCCATTACTCTTCTCTTTCTATCTCCAAATAGAAGTCATCGATGAAAGATAACCACGCAGAACTATTTGTAGAATATGCCCTATTTATCTGGAGTGGGTTTAATGGTATGCCCTCCTTTCTACTGGCGAGGTAAGTGCTTGACAATAATAATGTTTCAAGGCAAATTTCTCTTTCAAATGTAGGCAGCAGTCGTGTCACAATTCCTGCTGTTGCGTTTCCCAGTTAGATTTTTGAGAAGATCAAGAAACTGAGCGAACTCAGAAAGGAACTGGTAGAATTTTACTTGCTCACGCATCCTTCGCTTAGCGAGACAGAAATAGGATTTCCCGTGAGCGGCTCAAATACGGTGGAGAAAGTTCGTTACAATGAAGAGCACAGAAGGGTATACTTCAACAAGGGGCAGTATTTTGAGGGCATTTCCAAAGCGGTGTGGGAGTATCAAATTGGTGGTTATCAGGTAGCGGGAGAAGTATTTGAAGGATCGTAAGAAGCGGAAACTGTCATGGGAGGAGATAGAGCATTACAGGAAGGTGGCGATGGCGATTGCGAGGACGATTGAGGTGGAAGGGAAAATTGATGAACATGCGCAATAAAGTGCAAAAATTTATTTATATGCAACATATGTTTTTATATAGTGTGAAGTGCATAATAACGGATAAATGAGAAAGGTCAAAACGAAAAACGTGATGATTGTGGATGATGAACCGGATGTATTGGATACCATCGCGCAAATTTTAGTTAGAAACGGCTATAAAATCATTAAAGCAAAAAATGGACAAGAATGCCTGGACAGATTAAAGGAAGAAATCCCGGATGTAATTCTGCTGGATATAATGATGCCGGGATTGACAGCAAAGGAGATATTAAAAGCGATAGAAAAGGACAGCAGGTTATCAAGGGTGAAAATTATATTCCTTACGGCAATTCATATGCCAGAGGCGGAGGAAGGGGGTTTGCTTGCGTCGAAACAAGTTGTTGATTTTATAGAAAAACCGTTTACAATAAGAAGGATGATTGATGCGATTGAAAATGCAATTTGTTGTTTTCAAATATTAAATGATTCCAGAATATGATCGAACCTGAAATTGAACCGGAGATAAGTACGATTGAATATACCATACTGGTAGTGGATGACGAGCGCAGAATCCTCCAAGCAATAAAGAGAATCTTGAGAAGGGAGCCACTTTTCAAGTATAAGGTCCTCACGGCTGATAATGCGAAGGATGCGTTGAAAATAGTGGAGAGCGAAAAAGTGGATTTGATTTTATCAGACCAAAGGATGCCGGAGATGACGGGTGTAGAATTGTTCAACAAAGTGCGGGAAATATCACCGCAGACCGTAAGAATGCTTATAACGGGCTATACCGATCTTAATGCAGCAATTGAAGCTATCAATAAGGCGAAAATAGATTATTACATTGAGAAACCTTGGGACGATATAGAACTGCTGAACATTATAAGAAATGGACTTAATCGTCCTCGCTCATACGTATTTATAAAGCCCGCAGAAGGACCAGGGAAGTATATACCGCTTTAAGAAAAATCCTTGGTAATTTATCCCGTCGTGATGTTTTCTTTGATTTTGTCCACGTCACGATTTTTGTTAAAAAGAGCATTAAATGCACGGACCATGTTGTCATCGCCGATTCTTTCGACTCTCTTGATTTGGAGGGTTTTGCCATATTTCTCTTCAAGTTTTTGCAGATAGAGTTTTTGAAAGGCGATTCCTATGCCGGTTTTAGAGAAAAGCAGGTTGCGATATTGCTCAAATAACTGGACCTGATCTTTTACTATTTTCTCCGCCTCCTCATTTGTTAATGACTCTGCTTCAACCACAAAACTGGCAAATCTACCCTGGAGAAGTATGCTTAGCGTATCAAGCACTTCCTTATCCGTGTTGTAAGCGATTGCGAAATCATAAACAATCTTCGCCCAGAGATCAGAAGGGAACCTGAATGCGGCTCGTTCTTCCTCCGTAATACGATCCAGTTTCCCCCTTAAAACATCAGATATCGGCACCTTATCATAAGTCGCTTTTGCATGATATTTCTCTTTAAAGGCGGAAATGAGAGCTTCTTTATCCGCTATCACATCAAGCGGTTCTTTGATCTGCTCGCCGGGAGGGCTGATTCGCTCTATCGTTCGGGGTTCTGATTCTGCTACTGATATGGCTTCAATTTTGTCACGATAATACTTGCTGAGTTCAAACATCATCCCAACAACCTGCCTGATCATGGGTACGAGGGTTTCCTCGGGGTTCGTGTATTTCTTCGTAGATTCGTGCACCTTTACCCCAAGGTCTGCTTCGACAATGCGCATACCTTCACATGCAGAGACAGTGGTAATGAAGATGTCTATGCCAAAAGTTCCAGGGAAAAGTGGATGCGTAAGTAGTTTTAAAATCAGTTTCCGAGAAAGCCCGAACTCACCTCCGATAGGCTGTCTGACCTCAACGCCATAAAGAGCTCGTGTGAGAGGATAAGCGAGCTGGTTTGTGATGACGCCATCGTATTTAGCTCGGTGGTAATAAGGCACAACGAGGTCAAAATTTTTATATATAGGGTTTATAAGCAGGTCAATCCATTCTGGCTGGACGCTGACGAGGTCACCGTCCACCATTGCATATGCGCTGGCTCCAACCTCGCGTGCAATTAAAAAACTGGTTTTAATTCCATTTCCTTTGCCGGGTCCGAAAAACTGCTCTACGAAAATCTTATCTGTTTTCGTTTGCGCCGCCGCTACATTTTCTCGTGTACCATCGGTGGAGAAGCCATCAACAATTACAATCAGGCTCTTCTTGTTCGGGAAATACAAAGATAGCCCGCGATCCACGGTTTCCACCACGTTTTTTACGGTGTCCGCAACGTTTTTTGTGGGAATGGTTATCAGAATGTCCGTATTGGAATATACCTCAAGTTGCAGTTTTTTCAGTTCTTCGACACCTTCGCTTTGCCCCTGCATTTCACTATGATTTTGTCATATAAGTTTTGCAGATATAAATAATATATATACTTTTATCATTATTATTAGTTCTTTAAATATTATCCATGATAGTTAAGACCCCCAATATGGAGACAATTTTGTAGGGAGAAGAAAAGAAATCAAAGAGCGCCACTCCTTAAATTTGGGCGGAAGCGTAAGCCGAAGCCAGATACGCTATGTTATACGCTATGCCGCTCATTTTTATCATACATCTATGAATATTACATTTATAGGAACGCTGGGGAAATTTCTCTGAAGTCGCACAATATCGTAAACAAGTTGTTCACCATAAGAGACCCCTGTGGACATTTCTTTATGAAGATAATAACATGGAACTATCTCAATACCAACGTCTGCCCGATTTTTATTGTAAAAGTATTGGAATTTAGCAAGATCATAGAACATAAAAGCATACTTACCGAACTGCACTTCAACCAAGACTCTTTCCCTTAAGAAGTCTATCTGTTTAAATGCCTTTATTTTCTGTTTCGCATCGTAAGAATCTATATCATAGAAATCTTTTAGTTCTTCATAACCCCGTTTATAAAATTCCTCTTTGAACGCTTTATTCATATCTTTAGGTGAATACAATAATTTTCCCTTTTTTGTTTTCTCTTTACTTATTTTAGTTCTACCGGTAATCCTGACAGAATCTATGATATCATCTATTTCTTGCTCTATATGAGGATATCTTACTTTTAGTATCTCTAAGCCTCCAAGATGAGAATATTCAAAGACTTTTTTCATTTTTTTCACCTTCCAAATAGTCAAAAAGACCCGCTTCTATTTCCATTCTAAGATGTTTTGGTTCATAAATTGGTTTGCCCATAGGTCTTAGTTTTAATTTACCCCTGAGAAGTAACTCAATCCTTTGTTTTGCGATTTTTATATATTCTTCTATTATATCTGCACCAGCAACCTTTCTACCATGTAAGATGGCTGCTATCGCTGTTGAACCGACACCAATAAATGGGTCTATCACCCAATCACCGGGATTCGTAAGGGCAAGAACCAGTCTTTCAATTAACTCTACAGGAAATTGACAGGGATGAATAGTCTTTTCGGGATGATTAGATTTCACATTTGGAATTTCCCATACATCAGTGGGGTTCTT
>PIXU01000277.1 GCA_003601795.1 Candidatus Methanophagales archaeon | reverse complement strand
TATCCAGTTAATTGATTCGGGCAGCAACATCTTAACCAACAACACAGTCTCGAAAAACTATTATGGCATTCTCTTGGGTTCTTCAAGCAATAACAGCATCTATCACAATAACCTTATTAACAACACCATTCAAGCACACGACAACACAGGCACCAACTCTTGGGACAACGGCTACCCCTCCGGTGGCAATTACTGGAGCGATTACAATGGAAGCGACAATTTCAGTGGACCTTATCAAAACATAACAGGCAGTGATGGTATTGGCGATACACCCTATAATATCAGCGGCGGTGCAGGTGCAAAGGATAATTATCCGTTGATGGAGCCGTGGGGGGAGGAGCAACTCCCCGATCTTACTCTTCAACCACAAGACATAGTTTTCTTGAACGGGACAGAAGAGAAAATAATCAATGTAACCATCCACAACATCGGAAATGCCGATGCAAATAATGTTGTCTTGCAGTTCTTTGATGGAAGCCCAACTGTTGACAGAACTCAGCAGTTGGGATCTAATCAAACAATCGATTTAATAACTGCTGGTGGAACTGGAACTGCACAAGTATCGCTTCCCGCGACAGTTGAAATTCATGATATCTGGGTTATAATAGATCCGGAAGATGAAATTCATGAGAGTAATGAAGCAAATAACGTAGTTTACGTGCATATTATCGGTCTTGATGTGTCTTCTATATATTCTACTTTTTATAGGTACACGAATGAAAAAGTAAAGGGTGATGATCCAGTCATTATCACTACTCTTGCCTATTCAAAATTAAATGATGTAATCATTCCACTGGAGGATATGACGATCCATGCAGAGGTAATAGATATCATTGGCAATACTGTAGGCGTTATAGAGGGAAAAGCGGATTTTAGAGGGCTTGCCCGTCTTGGACTCGACTATTTGGACGAAGGGACATACAATATTCACGTGAGAGCATACGACAACCAGAATAACTTCATTTCTCCCTTAGAAGTTAAGCGAATAAGTGTAGTAAAATCGAATTTAGACATGCATCTTGATATGAAGCCTTTAGGCTCTTACAAAGAAGAGTTTGATTTATACAATGACGGTTATCCCGACTACTATATCAATAAATGGGAGGTTACCGGTAGTGTTTTGGGCGAGTTGCAAATCTCAACGGATATAAATTTAGTTGATGCAAAAGTAATGATAGATTCTATGGGCTATTATTCTGGATTTCATTCAGGAAGCTTGGTTCCTCCTGGACATCCTTTTAAAAAGAATCTGGGCAACATTCCTGCGGGTGGTGAAAAGACTGTAACATTTGATCTGGGTGAGGCTGCTAATGGTGAACGATACGCATTAGTAGAGGCTCAGGGAGGGGATAAATCGTATTTATGCGTGTATGCTACCAAAGTCACGCCAGTTATTTATCTACTGTTTAAGGACGAGGATGGAAAGATCCACAGGATATTATATCAAAATGTAGATAAAGGAAGAAGTTTTGTATTCCCTTACGATCGTTCTGGGGTATCCGCTGATGTTGTAACCTATGCGCATGGTCATTTAGACGACATTTCAGCCCTTGTTGTTGAGGGGGTATCAGAAGAGTATAAAGAATTGGCTGTAAGTACAGGATATTTAAGGAAGGCTGGAACGGAAATTAAAATCCTGAATAGTGCTCAGAACTTACTTACGTTTGCCTCATTAGTTTCTGAACTCGATAAAACATATGATTTATTACAGGAACCTCCATCTGAAGCCAGGCAGATAAGTGGCGTTGCTCGATGGGCAGGGGTTTCTTCTTCCGCAGTAAAACTTATTGGGAGGGTAACTTCTCTAGCTCTGCCACCTGCATGGTTATTGATGGGTGCAAATGTAGCAACTTTGGGTTTGGATATTTTTGCAGACCATGTAGAAAAAGAACAAATGGCTTTTGAGCAAGTAGTGGCATATGACCTAAAAAAGCTTCCTTACAATGCAATAGATGAAAGAATTGATAATGATATAGTTGTGCAATTTATGAAATGGGATACTTTGGCGACTGGGCGTAATTTTCTTGTCCAATTCCTGAATACCCAAATAGAAGATAAGAAAGTTAAAGGGATGATTGAAGTTCTGAAGGTTGGAAAATATAGCTTAACTCATTATTACAAATATAACGATTTTGAATTTGATCTTCCTTTTGGAGATTATGAGTTTAAACATATTTCTAACCAAAAAAAATCAGATTCTTACATACTTCGTTATTGCATCGAAAATCCTGATGGGTCAAGGGAAATTAACACAGTTATTAGCAAGGCAATAGGTCTCCATGATTTGACTCTGATGGACTCTGAAGGAAGGAGGAAGTTTACATTTAATCCAGGTGATGATTTTTATGTAAAACTTACAATGTTGAATTTAATTGATTTTAAGATCAACTTCGACTGGAAAATAGAGATATTGGATCCAGACGGAAATGTAGTTGATGAATTTCTTTATGAGGGGGATTTTCTTCCTGCAAAAAGCGATGATGTAGTGTCTGTTCCTCTTGAACTACCAGAAAACGCGATACCCGGGAAATATACAGTCAAATATTATATGTACGATCAAAACGGGCTGTATGATGTATGTGATTATTACCAATTCTATGTTGAGGGGGGCACAGAAGTGTCTTATCAAATCTGCCAACATGAATCTATATCGATTGACGTAAATTTAACTGATAATCTCGGAACCCCAATCACTGATGCTAATGTTACAGCAAAAATAGAGAACCCCACTGGAATAATAGAAACTTTAACCCTTTCCGGCTATGAAAACGGCACTTATTCATTACTTTACAATAACGACACAGAATTTGGAACCTATCGCATATCACTATTGATAGATAGACCGGGATATGTTAAACACATAAAAGAGATTTTCAATAAACAAAATACATCTTCGGTCATCTTCTCAAACATCTCACTCCCATCTAAAATGTGGGTAAATCAAACTTACCCAATCGAAGGTTATGTCAAAAACAATGGAACGAAACCGATGGAAGATGCTAAAATTGTTATTGACGCCTCACAAGATGTTAAATTCAATGGTCAGAATTTGTCCAGTGGCTACACAATATCCTTAGGTCATCTACCCATAGGAGAGGAAAGAGCATTTAATGTGAATTTAACTCCATCCTCAGCAGAAAAGCTCTACCTCAGATTCAAGGTCATGAACGATTCAAATACAATCAATGAATACCTTAAAGTTGCAGATGTTGAAGAAGTAAAGCACATGATTTTACTATCCAGCTCATCCGATAGCACTACTACATGGGAAGACGAGAATGTAACATACACCATTTTTATTTCTAACAGAGGCAATTTAAGAGAGAATGTTACCCTAAATGTTTCAATACCCAACGGTTGGGATTATTTGTTAGATGAGAAGAATATTCAAATATATCCAAACTCGGTAAAAAGTAGCCGTTTAATTGTAGTTCCTCCGCCAGCTTCTACTTATGGAGAAATAAATGTAACCGCAAGCTCAGAAACAGGTATAAATTCTACGATTCAGTTATACTGCTATGTAGTACCTTTAATCCCAGTTATTGAGATTTCTCCTGATATAATGGATGTTGTAGCATATCCTGATCAAACAGTTATTCTTAATTACACCCTAATGGAAATTGGAAATAAAAGTAGTGCAACGGGATTATATGTTAATGTAAGTGAGCTAAAGAGCGAAAACAACAGTATCGGACAGGAGTGTTTTGATTATTCAAATGAAACTTTTAATCTTGCAAAAGGAGGGAGTAAAAATATCTCAATAACATTGCATGTTCCACAAAATATTCCCGTTGGCATTTACAAAGGAATTGTGAATGTGTATGGAAATAATACCGAGGGTGATTGGGCGGAACTTCAAGTAATAGTTCAATCTTCAGCATTGGTTTTCGATACAGGTCCCGGCACATACCCAAGTATCCCCGGCACGCACAAAGGCACAATCACGCCAAACCAAACAATTATTGCAACCAAGCTTTACACTTACCCATGTAAAGGCACAGGCGGGCATACCGAATACGTAAGAATATGGAACGATACATGGGCAGGCAAAGAAGCTCATTGGAGCGGTTACCAACACGACTGGAACAACATAACCTTTGACGAACCCTTCACGCTATTCGCTAAGAGAACATACCACTATGAAATAATAACGGGCTCTTATCCGCAGATAATCCACAAACCTGAACACACTACTCTGGACGGCTCATACATCAATTGCACATCGTTCGTTGACGCAAACGGAAAAACATACACGGACTGGATACCTGCAATAAGAATAGAATGAAATAAAAACAATAAATAACAGTGCGGGGGCTCAGAGCCCCAGCACATC
>PIXU01000276.1 GCA_003601795.1 Candidatus Methanophagales archaeon | reverse complement strand
GAGCATAGTCAATACCGTGTCCACAGCCGATATACACGCTTCCATTGACTGTTCCATTTGCAACCGTGCCGTTATATGCAGTAGCTGCGTTATTAGAAGCCTCGCCCTGCATCGGAAAGCCAAACCATTTATAATATGCTGAAGCAGGCATTATTAACACCGCAAACGCGAGCACTGTCGTCGTTATTGCTATTGCTATTGCTATTGCTATTGCTATTGCTATTGCTATTCTTCTTTTGCGTCGCATTTTCCCGCCAGCACTTTTCTTAAAAGGTGTTTTTCCCTCCATTTTTTCTTTTTTTTCACCTCCTAATTTTTGTATTTATTTCAGCTTATATAGCGCCCCTCCTCAGCGCAAAGCCCCTTCGTGGATTTGCACCACGTATCAAGCTTTAGAAAAGCTTGAGCAAACTGCTTCGTAGGGACCTGCTTTTGCTCTTCTTTTTGTATATAGAAAAAACAAGAGGGCGAAAAGCCCCCCTATTTCTCCTCTTTTTTAGTTTTTTGTTTTTAGCTTCGCTTTACCACGTTATCGAGTCTATATCCCACCAGACACCGCACTCGGTGATAGGCAGATATACTTTCACATAGCGCACCTGCTGGTTAGAGAACGAGACTGTGCGGTCGGCAAGATTAACCTCTGGAGTATCGAATGTTCCCAGCGTTACCCAGTTACTATTGTCAGCTGAACCATACACGATTGTATTACCCCAACGAGGCTCTGGCTCATAATCAACAACTGCACTGCGCACCGTGATTGTCCCGGAATTCTTAGTTTCGCCCATGTCAAGTGTGATGTACGCAAAGTCATCTGACGCTGCAACTGCACACGTACCGTCTCTCACCAGTGCATTGTCCACATTGCTCCATCCCAGGTCACAACACCAACTACTAGGATATTGTTCACAACACCAGTCAGTCCAGCAATCATAGTCAATCACACTTGGCTCTGTTACAGGCCCAAGTCTAATGGTATCAAAGTATGCCAGTGATTCCAGACCTGCGCCATTTTTGTATCTCACGTACACCTTCTTCTCTCCATAGCCCTCGGACAATATCCATGTCTTTGTAGTGGCGTATGGTTCCCAGTCAGTCCAACTTTCAGTCTGTGTGTTATCATTGGCAAACCTCATCTCTGTAACACCGCTCTCTGGGTCTTCAGCATATAATGTCAAAGTAACAGTTTGGGAGTCTGTGTACTCTGCACCTTCATTGATCACTATCGAGCAGCCTGGCGGAGTGGTGTCAAACATCTTGCCACCGTAAACACTGACGTTATCAATCCAGATTTCACTATCTGCCCCTATACGCCTCCCTCGGGCGAAGCCAACAGGCAGAGATGTATCCCAAGTCAAGGCAAGGTCATCCACTGGGTTTCCATCTACATACCAATAAATGTGGCTCTCTGTCCACTTGATCTTATAGGTATGCCATTCTTGTGGGTTGATGCCGAGCCAGGGTCCAACATAATAGTTCCATCCTGTACTATGGTTCAGAGATACTCGTGCTCGAATGTCATCACTTCCATTCTGTTTCTCAAAATAGATTCCTTTGTGGTATGTATCGTGTAATCCAACCTTATAGTATCCCTGAGCAGTCTTTGCGTCAAACTCAATGATAAGGGGACTGTCGGTATCATATTTAAATGTTGGGTTAGATAACACGTCATAGTCCATCTCTGCCTCACCAGGGCCAATCTTCAGTCTATTATTCTCGATATACCCGCCCCAGGTGATATCAGGATCGTTCAGACAGCATCCCAACCATTTCGTCTCATTGACATTTGGTCCGTCTGGTGCAGTGAAATCGTCTGAGAACGCTGCAGACGCACCTGGCACCATCGTAAGCATTGCAATTGCAATCACTACTGTCGCTATTCCTATTCTTACACCTTTTTTGTTTTCCATTATTTTCTTTTTTTACCTCCTAACTTTTTTCACGGTGAAGAGCGAAGAGGGAACAGCTAAACAGAGAATAGGCAAAAGTCCCCCCTCCCCACTCCCTATCCCCATTACCTATTTTACCGCATCTCCCTCCCTTCTTCGCGCCTCGCCCCATCACTTCTCCGCCACTTAAGAGTAGCATACTTTGTATATGTGTATTCATTAATAAAATGATTTTCGGTAGAAATGTTACCAATAAATATCTTTATGAACAATGATGACACCAAACCGCCTTCATCGCTCCAACCACACTACAAAAAGGCATTACATACTCGCCTCCTTTACCGATTCCAAGCTCTTTGTTCGTTTTTCATTCTTCGCCCCGCACCTCCATCTTCGCCTTCATCCGCATTTGTATACATGGTTAGTAATATTATTGTATTCATTAATAAAATCATTTTCGGTTTTATACTTATATGTTAATAACCGATAGCATTAAATATAAAGATGTGTAAAGTACACATTTTAAATTCTTTTATGAACATTATTGGATATAAAAATCAGAAAAAAAATTGAAATTGGTATGATTATTCCCTTAGCGTGACTTGCAATAAGCCCTTTCAGGCTTGCGAAGCAAAAAGTTTATTTATACACCCATAGCCGATATTATTATGAGCGATGGAAATGTGGCATTATGAGGTAGAAGTTGAGATTTCCGGCCTCGAAAGGAAAGAAATCTATCGTGGTAAAGGCTCTGGTTGATACTGGAACGAGCTTGACAGTTTTGCCAGAAACATTTCATCGTGGAGAAAATAGGGAAAGTACCAGGCTGGATAGAACGGCTGCTCATGCCGAAGCTGAATGAGATCACAGGCGAAATAAAAGCCACACACGCATAGATGGTGTGGAGAAGGGAGTCGCGAGTTTGAGGAGTGAGATGATGACGAAGTTCCATCATTCCCCTCGCATCGAGGCTGTCTCACAATTCATTCTTAATTAATGATACTTAGAGTTAAGCATTGCACGAAAACCAAAAAGTTCCCGAGTACAGATGCTGAATTGGCAATTAAACCCCCAATCTTACCCAGGACAGCACTTTTCCTGTCATCTTAGCCCACATTACCTTCAGATTATGAGCTATGCATACCAAATTATGCTCTATTCGCACTTTTTCTATCCCTCTTGTGAGAAATTCCTGGAATTTTAGATTATGCTTGATATTACAGAAGGCCACTCAACCGTCTCTTTACGCATCTTGTACTCCTCTTTCCCCTCCTTCGATCGCATCTTAGCTGACATCCTACGGCGTTCCGCTTCGTAGTCATCACTGGTGATCACTCTTATTCTGCCTTCACCAGCACAATCAGCCCGGAACGGG
>PIXU01000275.1 GCA_003601795.1 Candidatus Methanophagales archaeon | reverse complement strand
GCGAGATGCGCGAATAGCGAATGATAGAAACTGACGTGAGTGCCCGTCTTCCTCAGCAGATAGAACAGCCGATAGCTCATGAGGAGGTTATAACAGAGATAGGCGAGTGCAGCGAGACCGAATAAAATGGGGTTCAGACCCCTTAGCGCCTCCACGACCGTGTGAATATCCACTTCATAAAACAGCAGTGCCAGTATCCCCGCTCCTATAAGCACCCGGATAAATGTTTTCTTATTCTTATTCATCTCTGCGATACGATACACAACATTGAGAACTGAGAACCAAAGTTATTTATATAGTGAGGGTTCTTAAAGGAAATAGCAGGAGGTGAGAGATGAAAATAAAGAAGATAGAAAAGCTATTAGTGATAGTGAATTCGGGCATGGACAAGCCATATAATCAGTATGCAAGCTATGCTATTGCATTTACAGCGAAGAAGATTCATAATATCCCGGACGTTATGATATTCTATGGACCGCAGGGCACGGAGATGGCGAAGAAAGGTAATCTGGCAAAATTAACGTTCCCGGAAGACGTAAAGGAACTCATTGCGGGGCAGTTCGAAGGTTTAAAGCCCGAAGACCTGCCGGACAACCTGGAGCAAATGGCACGATTTGTAAAGGATTCTCTTGGCGTGAAAATCGGGTCGTGTGCAACATTCCACGTAGTTGGTGGCTTCGCTACGTCGGTAGAAGACACGACAAACATAGAAGATTTCATAATGCCCGTGAAAATCCCGGATGCGGTAGAAGGAGCACTGAGTGCAGATAAAATCCTGTATCTCTGAATATTTTGGAGAGAAAAATTATTTCTCTCTTTTTCTTTTTTGCTATGCCATCAATGGAAAAAAATCGCAAATTATTTAAACTGGGTTATCAATCCACGCTACTGATGTATAAAAATTGTGAGGTGTGAAAAGAAGTGACGGGAGAAGAGGATATAGCGGTCGTTTTGATAGGGCATGGCAGCAGATTGCCGTATGGGAAGGAGGTGATGGAGGAGTTGCGGAGGCGACTGGAGATGCGGGCGATGTTCAAGGTCGTGAGAACCGCGTTTATGCAGATAAATACACCGAGTATAGAGGATGCACTGCGGGAGCTTGCGCGAAGTGGCATAAAGAATATAATAGCATTGCCGGTCTTTCTTGCAGATGGGGCGCACACGAAAGAGGATATACCGGAGAAATTGAAGGCGGCATTCGCGGGCGAATGGGCGGAGATAGGGAGGGGTGTGAATCTCATTTACGGCAAGCCGATAGGTGTAGATGAGCGGATAGTGGATATATTGATAGACCGTGTGAAGGAGGCGGCGGCAGCGAGGCAATAAGACGATGGATAAAGATAACAAAGTTTCCAGTCCGATTCCATTCCTTTATATTTTTATTTCCTTTCGATGAAATGTGGGGATGAGCATTCGTTTAAGTAAAAGCAGAACTAAACTTATTTACCCACAATAGTTTTTTATTAGTTAGTATAACAAAAATATACCAGATAGAGAGAAAATGACAACGATAATAGGGATATGCTGTAAGGACGGAATTGTAATGGGTTCTGATACTAAGGAAGTATCAGGAACGATGAAAATGTCGAGAAAAGAAAAAATATACAGTCATAACTTAGGCAACCATCCGGTTCTAATAGCAACCGCTGGTGAGGTCGAGACTATAAAGCAAGCGGTAACGAGAATAGACCCATCACAAATGGATCTTGGAGAAGAACATCAATTGTTTCAATCCCAAAAACCCGGACAAAATTCATTTCCGGTTTTAACTCAGGAATTTAAGAGATAGAGAACTTATTCTCACATTAGCGGTCCATCAACTTTTATCGTTATCTTATTGATTTTCGTATTGTTGTAGCCTATATTCCGCACATCATGATATAAATTACCTCAGAATTTAATTTTATACTGGCTCTATACCATAACTTTAAATAGGAAACATTTCATATCAAACACTTATGTCAACAAGTATACCGTATATGATGACACCGAATCTGCTCTCCCCACTCAATTATGCCGATTATACCAGTAAAAGCCTTGACCACCCTGGCATATAGTAGCCACGGTGTGCAAGGAAATCGGCCTGGCTGATGAAATCAATCGGATCGTTGGCGTGGATCCACGCCAGAAGGTGACCTGCGGCGAGGCAGTTGTTGCCATAGCATGAACGCTCTTGGATTTGTGGACCGACCACTGTATCTGTTCCCCCGAGTTCATGGCAACAAAGCCTGTGGAGATATTGATAAGGGATGGACTGAAAGCAGAGGACTTCAATGATGATGTCTTGGGGGAGGACTTTAGATAAGTTATACAGAGCGAGCACCGAAGGGATATTCATGCGGATCGCCGCCAATGCGTATGGGGAATATTCGGGGCGCTTTCTTCACAATGACACCACCTCAATGAGCCTTCAAGGTGAGCACGAGCATGAAGAGGGCGACATAGACGCCGTGCCAATTCAGATAACCCATGTCCAGGGACCACAGACCGGACCTGAAACAGTTTTCTCTGGTCATGTCTGACAACTTGCCCGTTTTTATACAGGCTTTGAGTGGCAATACCTCGGACAAGAACCATTTCAGAGAGATTGTGAAAGAATATGGGCGGTCATTGCAGGAGAAGTGGGGCGAAGACAAGATATGGGTCTGGGACAGTGCGGGATATTCGGCGAAGAATCTGCGAGAAATTTCTAAGAGCTACAAGTGGATAATGAGGGTTCCAGAAACGCTATCCGAAGCGAAAGAAGTGCTGGAAAACGCGGACACGAAAAAGATGAAAAGCACCACTCTCGATGGTTACCACCTCTTCAGCACCGAGGTGGAATACGGCGGCGTGAAGCAGCGCTGGGTGGTGGTATTCTCGAAGAAAGCGTTTATGAGAGAGACGAAAACGCTGGAGAAGAAGATAAAGAAGGAGAAAGAACGGGTGGAGAGAGAGGTATGGCATCTCTCCAATCAGGAGTTTTACAGCGAGGAAGACGCAGTGAAGGCTGCGCGGGAGAGAGAAAAGCGGTGGAAGTATCACAAGATAAGCGCAACTGCGATGGAGACGAAGAGGAAG
>PIXU01000274.1 GCA_003601795.1 Candidatus Methanophagales archaeon | reverse complement strand
ATTTTTTGTAATATCTTCATAAATTCTCCTATGGAGCTCTCTTATTCTCTGCCTCCCATGCCACCAATCATCAAAAATTTTGTGTCCCATTTCCCTATCTCCTTATTTCTCTATATTACTATAGAGAAGTCATTATATAAAAAATATATAAAGAGAAATAGATCAAATATATGATATTCTGCGTTATTTATAGACCTATATGTTTTTACCCCAAAACCAAATATGGTGCCTTTAAAGGCGCAATTAACCACTGTGAGAGGAAATCCTATAATAGAAAAAAATAGAAATAATTTCTATATATGTTCTATTATAGAACCAATCACCTCCAAAAATTCTCGCGCAACATTATCCCAAGAGTATTTCTTCACCACCTCTCGCTGACACTTTATCATCTCCTCTCTCAGTTCCTCATCCTCAAAAATTCTTGAGATTGCGGCTGCCATGTCCTCGTAACCGCCACTTCTCACTTTGAATACGCACCCGTCGGGGATGTCATCAAAGAAAGGTATATCTGATGCCACAATGGGCACGAACGAAGAAATGCCATCTCTTATTGCTGCACTACTTGAATATGTAAACAACTCCTGATAGGGATACAATAAAACATCACATGCGTGGAGTACCGAAGCTATCTTCTCCAGTGGGAGATACATATCCCGCGCACCTATTTCAATAACGTCCACACCTTCACTCTTCACCACGTCACCAAAAATCTTTTCCGCCTCTTTCGCCATTTTATATCTCTTTGAGAAACTCCTCACCAGTAGCGATATATTATATTTTTTCTGGAGTAGTGTTACCGCTTTTGCACCCACGTCAAATCTCTTCCATGGCTCGAAGAAACCGAACATACCCACCACTTTTCGGTCATCTGGTATTCTCAGTCGCGCCCGCGTCTTCGTGCGCTCTTCTAACTTGAACTGCCGGAAACCCATAGGAATAACCATGACCTTATCGGGCGAATTCCCGCGCTCAATCAGTCTGCGTCTGAACCTGTCGTTAAGAACGATAATCTTATCGGCTTTGGTCTCTATCACTTCGTTCTCCTCCACTGACAGGTCGCTCCAGCCGTGCATCGTTATAGCGCTTGTTATCCCTCGCCTTCTGAGTTTATTTAAAAAGCGGTTCAAGTCAGGTGTTGGGTATAAGGTATACTCGAATTCAGTAACAGCTATATCCGCCCCGAATTCCTCAATATGTTTGAAATTTTTGATGTTGTTCGTTAAGAGTACCTCAGCGCCATTTTTATCAAGAGCTTTCGCCAAGTCTTCGGTATAATTAGCTATTCCACAAGTTGTCCCTAAGCTGCTACACACTAAACAAATCTTTAAGTTGGACATTTAAAATCCCTCCAGTAGTTTTACCCACTTTTGTACGACCAAATCCCACGAATACTTCTTCGCCTTCTCCAGTGCGTTTCTCGCATACCAGTCCCGCAAGCCCGGATTTTCATATATCTTCACCATTTTATCTACAAAATCATCTATTGATACTAGGTATTCATGCACTAAAGCGGTGCCCATAATATTTCGTTCTACCTTCACGAGCTCGCCACAATTGGGTGAAACCAGTTCCGCTATCGCGGTGTGTGCAGGCGCTATTTGCGGTGTGCGCGTAGCCATAGACTCCAGCGTGGTGAGCCCGAACCCTTCGGAGCACGTGGCGGTTATGTTCACGTCGGCTACGTTATAGATGCTATTTAACACCCGCTGAGACACGTCAAAGAACTGCTTTGTGAATCGGACTTTAGTCGCTATCCCGTAATATCGTGCGAGCTCGAAGAGGTCCCAGCCGATTTTATCCTCCGGATACGAGTGAACATATAGAATACTCTTATCGGGATATATCTCGTCAAACTTCTTAAATGCCAAGAATAAATCGGGCAGATTCTTACGTGGCTGGTTACGCGTGACGGCGCCCCATATCCATGCATCTGGTGGCAAATCCTCCGCGGTCTTCTTCAGTTCTGAAATCGTATCCTCACTCAGTGGATGATAAATGTTTGTATCAACACCAAAAGGGATCAGCGTGCTATTAATCCCCACCTTCTTCAGTTCGTTCATGCCAAATTCCGAGACGCTAACTATCTCGTCGAATTTGTCAAGTATGGGCAGCCACGCATTGGGTACCGGCGAGCCGTCAACGGGCAGTACGGCAATGGTGTATGGGACGTTTGGTATGTCCACCACGTAACTATACATCCGCAGGTCTCCTATGAGTATCAATAATCCCGGTTTTATAGTTTTTAGTAGTTTCGGGAGTTTGTATCTTCCCAGATCGCGATAGCCGTCGTTATCGCTCCTGATGCCGTGGACTTTTACGACCGCTTTCTGTGTGAAGGGTGTTACGACCGATATAAGCCCGTCGGGCAACCCGAAGTCGGCGATGTCCACGTCGTAACCCATATCTGCCAGCCTGAAGGCGATAGAGTTCGTTGCACGCCCGAATCCAGTGATGGACTCGTCATAAAACTCCGTTTTATCCTGTCTGGTCTTTTTTATTATACTCTCGCCAAAAATAAGAATTTTCTCTACCGTTTTAAATCCACCTCCACCATCTCTTTTATCAAGTCTTCAAACGTATATTCTGGCACCCAGCCGAGTTTCTCTCTCGCTTTCGTCGCATCACCCAAAAGCGTAGTTACATCTGCTGGTCTGAAATATTTTTCCGATATCCGTACATAGTTGCCCTTTCGCCAGTCAATTCCTACGTGACCGAATGCAATATCCAGAACATCCTCGATTGAATGCTGTTTACCCGTCGCTATCACGTAATCATCCGGCTCTTTCTGCTGCAACATGAGCCAGAATGCCCTAACGTAATCTTTTGCGTGCCCCCAATCTCTCTTCGATTTGATATTGCCCAGTTCTATGTACTTCTGTTTACCTTTCGCTATCTGTGCTACGCCGTGGCTTATTTTTCTTGTTACGAATTCCATTCCGCGTCTTGGGCTATTATGTATTTTAAATAAATTAGGACCAGTTGCAAAAGTTTGTGATTCTGTTTGGATGTCAAAGAACCACCCATCTGGGGATTTTGTATCAGTTATTTTAATTATCTCATTTAATTTTTTCTTTGAAAATATTCTATTTATTGGAAATGGAGTTCCGAGTTGAACATAATAATATCTTCTTCCTTCTCTATAATCACACTTACACTTTACTTTTTGATTAGAAATTTCTTTAAGTATTAAGATAAGTCCTAAGCATAAAGTTGCAGATTTTGTAGTAAATCCTTTATATTTATATTTTTCGTATCCCCCTTTTCTCCCATCTGCTAAATAATATCCCTCAAAAAATGCTTTTTTAGTTTCTATATCAGAATTTAAAATAAAAATCGGAACCTTCTTTTCTTTACTATGTCTCGTATAAATATGTTCTTTTAACCATAATCCAAAATGAGAGTCATTATTAATATCTAATTGCCAAATATTATTTTTACAATTCTCATATCCCCCCGGACCGGAAGTATTTACTCTATATTCCCATCCAAATTGATCTATTACTAATTTAGCTATTTTAATTAATTCTTCTTTGTTTGTCCCTGTAAGTGTTATTCTCCCTCTTTCGTCAATAAAACCATCTCCAACTACATATCCAATAAATTTAGCTAATCTTTTGTTAAGATTTAATTTATTTTCATTTCTAGGAAAATTAACCTTAAAAACTTTATCTCCTATTTTTAAATCTTTAGTTTTAATTTCATTATTCTTTTCATCAAAGCAGATATGATCATATGTTGCTTCATAACAAGCTTCTCTTGTTTGGATCAATCTTAATGGTTTTTTGGTATCTTTATAACAAGTTCCATTAAGTATCCTCGTCCAAGATTCTCCATCCCACACAAAAGCACCAATATATTTGGTTTGTATTCCTTCATACCTATGTTTTTCTGATCTAAATAAGTCTTCGATTGGAAGAACATCTATTTTCCCATTCAGATTTAAAATTAATGGGGAATTTTTTGGTACTGACTCGTGATTGAATGCTATTCCGCTGCAAATAAACATGTCATAACTCATACGATAACTGAGGCATGTATAGAATGCGGCGACTTTACTCACTGCATAGGGGCTCAAGGGATAAAAAGGTGTTTTCTCAGTCTGCGGCACTTCCTGTACCCTTCCATACATTTCCGAACTGCTGGCATTATAAACCTTTATTGAAGGATTGTATTGACGTATAGATTCAAGCAGCTTTAATGTTCCAACTGCGTTAACTTCGTATGTGAAGGACGGTTGTCTCCAACTCTCGCCGACAAAACTCATTGCCGCTAGATGATATACCTCATCGGGGTCTGACTGTTTCAGTGCCTCATACAGCGAAGATTGATCTGTTATGTCTCCGTATACTAGGTTTATATCGTCCAAGATGTGTTCTATCCGCCAGAGGTTACCTGATGTGCTGTGCCTCCTTATCAAGCCATATACCTCATACCCTTTTTCTAAGAGTAGTTCGGCGAGATAAGAGCCGTCCTGCCCGGTTATCCCGGTAATTAAAGCTTTTTTAGTCATTTTTCTCCCCTTAAATGTCACTCTTAATATTTCCCCCTTTTGTATTTTTGTATAATGTCCGGTAATATGCGCCTCCGGTGTATGCGTAGCTTTTTCACTCTTAATATTCCCTCTTTTGTACTTTTATGTAGTGAAGACCCATAGTTTAATTGAGGTTCTGGTTTAATCGGTTCAAGACTGGAAATCATTATACGAACCCATTCAATACTCGAAAGAAACTCTATAAATTCATCTGCATAGGCGGCACTTTTTGCACGCTTCACATATTTTGGATATGTATAAGCTTCGTTAAATGGTCTTGAGCTAACAAATAACTCTTTCGCATCTGATATAAATTGGATAACAAAAGGTACATTGGTATATGCCAAAATATATCCTATCTCTCCACCTGTAACAAGAAAATGTGGTGCAAACCATTCTCTTATATGGTCGTTTTTACAACACTCATATAATACATAAAGATCATCTACTGAAAATAAAGAATCTGAAGGATGTGTATGCATTACTGTATTTATATCATATCTCCCAATATCAAATAAGTGATCTACCTCATCATCGCATTCTGGAGCAGGAAAAGCCTCACGTGTAGGATCATCAGCAATATTTCTACATTGTATATAATCATATAATTGAATAAGCTCTTTATCTCCAACCTTTTTAAATCTACCAAGTAAATATCCTATCATCTCATAACTATCCGTTGCTTTTGCCGTATCGATAAAAAAATCAAGTATGTCTGTGGATATACGAACATAACCTTTCTTTTCAGGATATGAATCTATAAGCCACTCTACTCTCTCCCACGGTACCGCTTCTCTCATAATATTGGTTCAAACCCCTCCCGTATAAAATTCAATCTACAATGTGGGTACTTATCCCTGTTTCGCTCTATCCATTCCCTAGCCTCTCGCTTGCTGTCAACGGTAGTGATAACACTCCATTCTTTCCCTTTTATACATATAATTTGATATTTCGGCATTTTCTTTTATCTTTTATTTAGCTTATTATATATAAAAATTTATCTTCTCCCTACAGGTTAAGATCCTATCCAAGAGGATAGATAGAGATATAGTCTTGGTTATCCCGGTTATTAGTGCTTTTTTGGTCATTTTCCCTCTCCTTCAAATATCTTTTTTGCTCTTCGGTAATGCGATATAGACCCGATGTCAAGCCACAAACTATCGGTTTCATAACAAAATACTTTCCTGCCATGCTTGAGTAATGCGGGAAACACATCTCTTGCTATATCCTTATTAGGTTTGAAATAATATATAAACTCTTTTTTAAAGATTGCAGTACCTGTCCAAATAGGGATATCGATCGGCGGTTTCTCCCTAAATGACAATAACTTCCCTTCTTTGTTTGTAACAACCACTCCTACATCTAAGGGTACCTCCCTTGTGATACACAAACTAACATCGCTTTTGTGCTCGTTATGGAACTTAATAAAAGCATCATACTCTATCTCCGTCAAATCGTCCGAATATACCACTAAGAAATCGTCATCTATGAGCTGGCGAGCGTAATACACCTCTCCAGCACTTCCCTGCGGTGATGGTGATACGCTATACTGTATATCCAAATCACGGAATTCATGCCTAAATAACTTCTCATACTCGCGATTTACGCATAATATAATATCTTCTAAGTCAAAACTTATCAAGCGTTCGATTATGATTCTGCTAACCGGACGACCGCTAATAGGAAATAGAGCCTTCGGTAGAATAGATGTAAACGGTGCCAGCCTACTTCCTTCTCCTCCAGCTAAAACCAATACCTTCATCACCCATGGGCGAGGATACCTCGCGGTTCTGCACAGGTCGCCCTTATCACCTCCTCTATCCTACCTCGCGCTCTCTCTAATAGTTTCAATTTCTTACTATTTACCGATGCTCCTATCTTATTACCTTCTATATCCCGCAGCCTGAAATACCCACTCGTTCTTAATGCGAATATGAAACATTTGAGTTTACCATACAGTACCTTATCAAACCGCCTGAACCCGTTCACTTCTTTTATCGTGTTTCGTCTCTTCCTGCCGCCTTTTAATATGTTCGCCTTGAACAGGCTCCGGTTCTGTCGCCTCACCTGTTTGGCTTTGTATACGTAGCCCGTTCGTATGTGGTTACTATTCCCGCCCGCTATGACAAACGCGTCGTTCACGTGCGACTTCTCAAGGTTCAATTTCTCCCTCTTGTATTTCGTTATGCTGCCGTAAGTCCAGTCGCAGCCTAGGCGATTCACCAGTTCCCACCTGATATTGTTCATGAATGCTGCCGCTCTTAATGGCTCTTTCGCCTTCGCTTGTACCTCCGGATAGCCGAACTCCTCCGCGGTGCGGTTGCCCTTTCTCTGGTTACATTTGTGGCATGCAATTGTCAAGTTTGAAACACGGTTACTACCGCCACGCGATTTCGGCACGATGTGGTCTATCTCCAGTGGCACATCTGTTTTGCCACAGTATGCGCATTTGTGACCCCACTTCTCTAACAGGTACTCGCGCACTTCATAACCCGCAAGTTCACCACGCTGATATTCAACACCTTTTATCTCCGGGTTCTGCATCTTCTGCGTATCAAACGAAGCAACTTCCACCACCACTCTCGTTATCGGCAGTATCCGCTTCAGACGCTCTATCAATCGTATATGGCTTTGTAGCTTGTGCTCCAGTGATGGAGGTAACCATCCATCTTTCTTCCTTCGGTTGTCAAATCTCGGCTTTCTATACCACTTCCTGCTCCTTCTGTCTCTACGATATTTGCGTCTCTTCTCCAATAGTCGCCTTATGTCGTTCCTCAGTTCCAGCTCGCCCGCTATGAGTTCTCTCTTTGCCGTTACCGCACTGTATCCTATTACTGAATACCCGGCATCTATGCCCAGTGTTATGTCCTGCTTGTTCTCGCCCGTTGGATACAGCAGCTGTATAACAAACGGCGTTCTACTGACCACTCTCGCCTTGCCCTGTTTCAGCAGTATCCGCGCCTTTCGCGGTGTGGTCGGCATCAGCGGCTCACCACGCATGTTCAAGACAGGGACTCGCAAGTCCTGTCCTCCTCCACCTTTCGGCTTCGGAGTTAGGTGCTCCTCGGAGTTGTTAGGACGGGTTTTGAGGCTGCGTGGCACTGCTCCTACCCTCTCAGAGCTGTTTAACCGCGCAGCCACAGAGCCCGGGACTGGAGCGGCATCCCGGGGTGTGTATGTGTCTCTCCGCCCTAACTGCTGCGTGGGTTCCGCTTCTTTCATTTCCACGCCTCCTGATCACGCAGAGGCTTTACGCCTCGCCCTTCCGGGCGGGGTGCGTGACCTATATCGCGGTATTCGTGTTTAAACTCGCGTTCAAATATTCTATTAATACATAGGATTATTTCAGTAAAACCTTCGTCTATAAGCCGTTCCACAATAATTCTACTGACTGGTTTACCGCCTACGGGAAGCAAGCATTTAGGAAAGATGCTTGTCCAAGGTTGCATTCTGCTTCCTTCTCCGCCTGCTAATATATATATCTTCATTCTCATATCCTCGGTTTATAGTAATAACGGCTCCGCAACCCTTACATCAATTCCAGCTTCGCTAAATTCCTCTATCTCCTTTAGCGTGAGCTTCTTAGTTTTAAGAGTACCCTTTTCCAGCGAGACAAGATAAATCGCCGTTTTTTCCTCGTTTATACCCGCTATTGTTCTCACAGCATCCAGACTATGTGTCGTAATCACGACTTGATTACCATTTTCAACTATGTCAAAAATCCATCCGCCGACGTCCAGTAACATCCTCGGATCGAGATACGTCTCGATGTCATCCCAGAGTAAGATCTTCGGTTTCTCTAATTCGTAAAGAATACGCGCAATTATGTAATTCTGGACACCTTCACCAAGGTCGCCAAGTCGTATCCTCCGCCCATCTTCTAAGAATCCGTAAATTGCCAGCGCACTTCCAAGAAAAGGTTCGATTGTTATATCCCTGTAATTGTCATAAACGAGTCCGGAAACGTCCTCAGCGACTTTTTTGCAGATTCCCAAATTTATAATAGAAGCCCAATTTCT
>PIXU01000273.1 GCA_003601795.1 Candidatus Methanophagales archaeon | reverse complement strand
TTCGTTGGGACGGTTCGGTTGAATATGCCATCAATGTATATGCCTGCATCGCTTGCACCCGCCGCGGCATCACCTATGTTCTTCACTGTATAGGTAATGTTATAGGTAGCACCTTCAACAACCCATTCTTCTGTTTTCTCGGCGATTACAAGGTCTGGTTTTGCTTCACCTTTCGCCCACTGCACGCAATTACCAAATAGCTTCTTGAAATTAGTATCATCGAGTGCAGTACTTAAAGAGCAGATATCATTGCCGATTACTCTCCCGCTTCCGCATTCCCAGCCAATTACCGCATCGTCCTCCCACCAACCGTAACCTCTATAAAAACGTGTCGCGTTATCTTTTTTAATATGTGAGCAAATCGAGCTGCCAGTATTAAACGAGAATGAATCGGGTAATCCTGCATTCAGGATTGGGTCAGGAGTATCCACAGTATATGTCTCTGAACTCCAGCAAGGCCAGCCATCATAACTCTTAGCCGGAAGAATTGGTTCGAGTATGCAAAAATCACCTCCAGGACAATCACAAGCACAACCGATAACACTCGCACCCGCTACTAAGCCTCCACCCTGGGATTCCACGAAGTCTTTTATGCAATTCTGCCCTGCATCTGGCATATCCCCTCCATGAAGGAGGACCACTGTGTCATAAGACGTCAGGTCCGAGCCGATATAATCACTGCTTTTAGGTCCCATAGTAACAGTGTGTCCCCATTCTTCCAGAGCATTCTTTACTTTTACGTCTGTACTATCACCTCTACCGATGAGATACACAGAAGCTCCACCCGTGCTCCTCTCGAACACGTTCTCCATGCTATTGTTGGTTTCATTGCTCTCTGAAACGATGCTGTTGTTATCTGCACGTATTTCTATCGTATCGTTTTCTCCTGTCAGCGTGAACGGACCGACAGTCTTTGACTCCGCTTCGTTCATCGCTAATGCCTTCGTTGGGACGGTTCGGTTGAATATGCCGTCAATGTATATGCCTACATCGCTCGCACCCGCCGCGGCATCACCTATGTTCTTTACCGTGTAAGAGATGTTGTAGGTAGAACCTTCGACAATCCACTCTTCCACTTTTTCGGTTATCGTCAAATCAGGCGCCGCGGTAAATTCCACAAGCGGTAAATAATCCGAGCCATAGGGGGTATCTCCGATGCCATCGCTGCCTGGTTGGTCCTGGTTTGGACCGCTGAAATTGTCCGCACCTGCATAGTTAGCGAAGTGATTCCCGCCCATGCACGGTCCGCCTATGATGTTTGGTCCGCTGGTGCAGTCATAAGTAGTGTTCCAGGTGTTGTCTACTCTAGGGACCGAGATGCCCGTGCCGAAGTCGTTATTGTATATTAAGCTGCCGCTGCAATATACCTGTATTGCACCACCCTGCTGGCCTATGGTATTGTCCGTAACGGTATGGTTCGTACCCCGTATCGTAAGCATGCCCTGGCAACCACAACTGGCGTAGTATATTGTGTTCCCTTTGAGTATGTTGTCGTGAGTGCCGGAACTCATGCTGAAGGTGAAAGCCTGTCCCTGGTGAATGTCATTATAAGATATGTTACAGTGATTTCCTTCTACTATCATAACCCCAGAACCGCAATCCTCCAGGTTTTGCAACGTAAACCCGCTAACGTTTACCCAATCTGCGCTCACCAGCATGAGGTAATCCGTGCCACCTCTACCATCCACTATCGTCTTGTTCATACCATCCCCGATGAGGGATAGACTCTTGTTTACGTTTATCCTGTATTCGTAGTACGTGCCCTCGTGCACATAGATTGTATCGCCATCGGATGCGTTATTAATCGCTGCTTGTATCGAATCTCCAGGATAGACATGCCAGGTTTTCTGCGTCCCTGGTATGCCCGGATCGCAGTCATCGGTATCATCCCCGGGTGTCAGCCAGCATATTCCGCTCGCGTTGAGCATTGCTGCATGACTCGCATTGAACAAGCCAGGATTGCAGCATGCACCTACACCCAATATGTTGTTGCACTGGCAGTTCTCTGGCGTAGTGCTGTAATGTCCATCACCGTCGAAGTCGAAGTAGACCGGCACTAAGTTGTTGCAGTTCCAGTAGTCGCAGCATGACTCATAGGAATTATTGCAGGTATTGTCACTGCAAGGACTACCGTCAATATCATAAGCCTGTCCACATGCGCTATTGTTCGACATTTCAACGTTGTAATTGGAATAAATTCCCCGGGCACCATTGTTGTGTGCGGTATTATATCTAAGAATATTATTCTCACCACTGGTATGGAATCCTGAGCCGGAATTGTTCGATAGATTGTTGTACTCGTAGGTATTGTAGTTTGATTGGCAGCAGCATGGGTATAATCCAACCTCAACGTTCCTTGTGATGTAGTTATAGCTCATCTTGTTATGCATGCAACCCATTTTCGAGAAGATGCCGCTTTTTTCCGTATCGTATATCTTGTTGCAGGTAATGGTGTTGTGGTCGCCGGTGCCGTGTTCCCAGTCACCCAGCACATTACTACCATACATGAAAATACCGTTTCCACCTTCCCAGCAACCACCTTCTTGGAATCCCGAAATGTTGTAGATAGTATTCTTCGTTATGTTGCTGTAGATTGCACCGACGAGGTGGATTCCGTGAGTTGCATCCGAATCCATCCTACCGCAATCGTGTATCTTGCACCCGGTTACCGTCATGTTCTCAACCACTTCTCCTCCCGGATTCCATGTGCTATTTTCAGTTCCCATTACGATTCCGGTGCAGAAGTTTTGTATTTCGATGTCCTTTACCACCACGTTGTCATAGCGAGCGTTGACAATCCCAGAGTGTGTTACCACGGGATTCGACTCGCTACCGGGGCAGGTTGCACCTTCTACACTTCCATTTAGCAAATGACCCGCACCGTCAATGACGATGTTGTCTGCACCCACGACCAGACCGTTTCCCGTTGCCGGGCAGTTCATGGTTCCGTTGAACGTGCAACTTTCCGTTACTGTATCACCGCATTGATAGTATGCACGGTTAACATTATCGCACCATCCATCATTGCAAACGCAATAAGCACTCGCGCTTCCCACCGCCGCGATTAAGAACACTGCCACTATTGCCATTGCCAATATTACGTTTAATACAATGATCATTTTCCCAATCGGAGTTGTTACCCCCTGTTCCTTTTCCCTCATTGAAATTTTTCTTTCCAACATTTGATAATCATTTAAAATTAGGGCTATAAATATTGAACCCTAAAAAGGTTCGGTTTTTGAAACAAAACCTAAATTGTTCCTTAAATTTCCACTGCAAACCTAAAAATATTAGGAAATTTCATCGCTTCCTAACTCCCGCTCGCCACTTCACCTGCGACATAAGAACTGCTCAAAAAGGAGTTTATGGAAATCGAGGTGTATCGCCGAGCGCCGTTTAAAAATAGAGCTTTATGCTTCGGTTTCCCCTTCTCGATGAAAATAGCTGAGGAGCTTGGGATAGAGCCTATAAGTGAGGAAGAGGTTGTAACAGGTGCAGGACTAATAAAAGTGAAAAGGGGAGAGGCGTGGATAAAACTCAAAGGTAAGGAAGGACCTTTCAATGTTTGGATATCAGATTTTATAGACAAGGTTTTGTTAGGAGTGGTTGTTTTAGAATCCCTTGGCTTTGATGTGGACCCCGCAACAGGAACGCTGAAGGAAAGACCACTGCTTTTATATTGACGGATGCAGGATACAGGATATAGGTTTGACTTTGATTTGCATCTTGCATCTTGAATTTATACCAAAAGCCAAGAGACTTCTATCAACGCATCCAAAAGACGTGCCGTATTTAGCACTTGCATTAAAATTTAACTGCCCGATTTTTTCCGGCGACAAAACATTGAAGCGGCTGTCCCCTGTTAAAGTTCTATCACCTAAAGAAGTTTCAAAACTACTAATCCTATAAGGTAGAGATAGAGGGGCTTGTAATCACCCCGGTAAAAGAAGTTAAGCGATTCTTAAAGGAAGGAGAGGAGTTATTGGAAAAAGGTGAATGCCATTCTCTAATTTAATCGGAAACTCTTTGCAGGGCTAAAACGAGGATGTCCCAAAATGGTGTAAAGGAAGATATTTTCGGTTTATTCTAAGGTTTAAACGGCAATCTCGTATTAGAGCGTTCTCAACTTCTGATTTGACTTCATTTTTGTCCTTAACCCAGACCTCTCCATAGATATTTAGCTCTTTTTCTTTCGTTTACATTCTTTCCTTCTCTCTTCATTTCCCTATTGCCTATTGCCTATTGCCCATTCCCTATTGGCTATTTCAGCAGGGATAAGTGCATCCAATCGTTTCATCATCATCGTAATTGTAAGTTGTATTGCATTTTGCATATATTCTCATCACCGAAATTGCCCGTGCCATCGAACCTAAATTGTTCCTTAAATTTCAACTGCAAACCTAAAAATATTTGGATTATTCACCGCCCCCTAAACCCCGCTCCACGCTTCTTATGCGCATTAAAAAGCGTTTCTCGGTAAGAGTATTTATATACTCACGTCAAAATGATAATCACGCCACCCGAATATATTACGAAGGAGGAATATGAGAAACGTGAAGCGAAGCTCAGAGAGGAATACAATGAGAAGTTGCTCAAGCTGAGAAAGCAGATTCAAGAACAGAGAGCGAGAGAAGAAGAGCGAGATAAGTTGAAGGATAGATTGTGGACTGAACGCATCGTGTACATAACCATTATTATCGGTGCTGTATCTATCCTGACCACGATCATCGTAATGATAATGTGATACTATCATTTAAATAGAACCATGAGTAAAATACATGAGTGAAGCAGTTTCGCATAGCAGGCGTGCAAGCATGCGAGCCCATTTACAGGGCTGCTGAAGATGCCGTGAAGATACTTGCAAAAGAGTATGCCCCTGAGGTTTATGATATTACATGGGGGCTTAAGCATGTCAAAAAGCTTATAAAAACTCATCAACTTAAATAGAGGAATAAAATGGGGTTTTTGTAAAACCTGTAAAATAAAACTCCCTCTTATTTAGTGATATGCCCTCCTTCCTTTGCTTTGTATTCCCTCGCACGTATGATTTGCGGATATGAGCCTGTTATTATCGTGTAGTTGTATTCATGTCCTTTCAACAGCGTTATTGTAGGTGATATGGTTATATTGTGATAGTCGCCCTGGTAACCACTCCAGTTCCCTATCCCTTCTATTCCTTCACTTTCGTTCCATATCCTCACATTTGGTGTGCCCGCCTGTTCCTTTGCATGGATATGTGTACAGGTTATTTATCGTAATATCTTTATCGGGAATAATCTTCCTTTATGTGTGTCGAAGATGCCGGGATAAATGCCTTTGCAGGTATCAAAGACATGGACAGCAAAACAATCATAAGTACAACAAGAGTTCCTTCATCGTGCAATTGTAATCTTCAACCACTGAGACACTCAAAACCTGACAGGATGCCTTCCATCTCTTCCTCAGGGCAGGTTATCTCAGCTATGTATAAATGACTGTTATCCTCGCAGAACCAGACAGCAGTCAGTGATTCACTCTCTGCATTACCATCGTGGCTGAAATAAGCTGGATAACCGTCTACACCTACCATCCCCTGCTCGAGTTCTCTCGGACTCACCCCTAGAATATTCGCAACTTGGACTCTGCTCGGCGATGCCGGCTGTGTGGAAGCATATATTTTTAGGCGTCCACTGTTAGAATCGGATTTATACTCCGCCTCTTTCCATACTCCCAGGTCAATTACCATCCCCCCTTCGATTCTCTTGTAGGTTTTGTTCACCATGAGCCTAAAATCTTCTCCTTTCCACGCATCCACCAGTCTCACATTCAAGCCCATAAAAGCAAGTCTGGACACATTTTTTTCTCTGACTTCTAAGCCTTTTAGCGGAGGCACATAGAACGGTCTCCTAACCCCTATTTTATATCGTGAAATCTCACCACGTATATCAGGATCGGCATGCACGAGGATTGAAAGTGGAGCGGAAAACTCGATTACCGGCTTATCATCGGTGTTAATTGGTGCACCAACCGCAAAGCCTTTGGTTTCCTCTTCACTCATCAGGAACGTCTTCGCCAAAAATTCATCATTATCTCTGATCCCTATTCCCTCCAGATCGTCTCTTACTTCTTTCTTTGAACGATATTTCTCCAGTCTTGTGTAGTTCATCTTAACCGGGCTTTCAGAGTTAGAACCCACAAAGAGCATGTCTCCTTCATCAGTAGCGGTCCAGAGCGTGCTGTGGTTATATACCTTCGAGAAAGTGTTTAGCAGCGTCCTGAAGTCAGAAACGGAAACATCATACACCGGAACCCACTGAAGGAAAATCCCCTCTTCGTTTAGATGTTCCCTTGAAAGTTCGAAAAACTCTTTCGTAAATAAATTCGAACATGCTCCGCTTATCCATGGATCTGACGGCTCCGAGATGATAACATCGTATTTCTCATCGGTCGTAAGTAAATAATTTCGCGCATCCGCTATCGCCAAGTTCACTCTTTCATCGTCCAGCGCGTTTTTATTATACACCGAGAAGTATTTTTCGGCTTCTACAACTAATGGGTCTATTTCAACCACATCTATCTTTTCAATGTCATCAAAATTTTCCGCCGCTCCCAGTGTGAAACCCCCACCAAGACCTATAATCAGGACTTTTTTCGGGTGCTCGTGCAGGATGAGTGGAATATAGCCTAAAAGTAGCTGCGTGGTCATGTCCTTCCTCATGGTGCTTGCATCTGCCTTCCCATTTAGCATTAGACTGCGTATCCCGTGACTTTTGGATTCGGTAATTGCAACAGTCCCGTACAGTCCTTCTTCATAATAAAGCACATTCAGGTCTTCTATCTGCGCCTCAAGATCCTCCTTGCTGGCATACACATCGGCTCTTTGATATAGTGCGGTATTAAGTATCTTCACATCATAGCTATAGCCCGGCATAGCGACCCCAAGCAGGAGGATAATGCAGAAAGAACTCATAAAAATCATTCCTTTTCTTTCTCGTGATAGAATTGCTACTAGAATGGCAACAAAAAAGTTGAGTGATGCCGCGGCGATTATAGTATTCCTGACCCCTATGAAAGGGATAAAGAGGAAACCAGCAGCGAAAGAGCCGAGTACCGCACCAAGATTGTTAATAGAATAGACGTTCCCGATGTCCTTACCCAGTTCTTCCATTCGCTTCGTGTAAATCTTGCTCACCACCGGGAATGTACCACCCATCAGTGTTGTAGGAACGAGCAAGATAGAAAAGCATAATAGAAATTGGAAGAAACTGAAAAAGGCGAAAGAAGAATGAAATGCTTGGAAAATGCTTAAGTATGAGTAGGGGAGCACACTGAAAACCGGTATTAGAAGTATGCCATAGATTCCTATTCCGGCTTCGAGCAAACAGAAAGCAAAGAGATGATTTTTTATTCTATCGGTATATCTGCCCACTAACCAGGAGCCGAGCGCGAGACCAGCCATGAATGCCGTAAGCATCGTTGAGACCGCATACACGGTCGTGCCAAACACGAGTTGCAGCAAGCGTGTCCATGCGACTTCGTATATCAATGCCGCCATTCCAGAGAGGCACAATCCGAGAAGGATAATGTGGTAAAGATATTTTGGATACCTTACTTTCGCCTTTACCTCCTCCTTTCTTTTCACCTCTTCTTTCTCCTTTTTACTCTTCTTTTTGCTCATTTCACCAACACATAAACGGTACAGATTTTTCTTTCCCACACCCTCAATATTTCGTTTGTGACTATTGCAAAGAAGGACGGTTTACCCGAGAAACATTCATTGCCCATTGCTCTTATCGTGTATTATGCACTTATATGCGGTGATGCGAAGCGTTTTTGATAAAACTTTTTTGAAAAGTTTTGTAAACGCTTTTTCTAAGAGGTTTTAACACAGGCTTCTTTACACCCCCTCAAACTTTATTCATCTTTTTCTTTTAGCATAGGTTTTCTTTTTGTAAAAAGAAAAAGTGTTGTTAGGGACATAAGTAATAAACCCTAAAAAGATTCGGTTTTAACAATAAAACCTAATTTATTCCGTAAATTTCAACTGCAAACCCAAAAATATTTAGGAAATTTTACTGCCCCCTAACCCCGCTCCACGCTTATTATGCGCATTAAAAAGCGTTTCTCGGTAAGAGAAAGTATTTATATACTCACGTCAAAATGATAATCATGCCACCCGAATATATTACGAAAGAGGAATATGAGAAACATGAAGCGGAAATTAGGGAACAGATATTCAAGCTGAAAAAGCAGATTCAAGAACAGAGAGCGCGGGAAGAAAAGCGAGATAAGTTGAAGGATGGGTTGCGGACTGAACGCATCGTGTACATAACCATCATTATCGGTGCTGTGTCTATCCTGACCACGATCATCGTGATGAAAATGTGATACTATTTATAATACTCTGAACCCTAAGTAAAATACATGAGCGAAGCAGTTTCGCATAGCAGGATAGAAGGACTTGTAGTTACGCCGGTTGAAGAGGTTAAGCGATTTCATTCTTATTCCCTTTCTTTCTGTCCCTTCTGTGTCTATCTGTGAAATCTCGTGGTTTCTTACCTTATCCCCACCACAACCTGATGGCAGGTATCCAGTTGTTATATCCCCTCCCGTTCGCATCTTTGAATTCTGTGCACGTGATAATACCCCCTTCTACTGCTTTTTCCCTCGCATGTATGATTTGCGGATATGAGCCCGTGCGAATAATGTAATTGTATTCATGATTTTTCAACAGCGTTATTGCAGGCGATATGGTTATATTGTGATAATCGCCCTGATAGCCACTCCAGTGCCCTACCCCTTCTATTCCTTCACTTTCGTTCCATATCCTTACGTATTCCGTATGCCCTCCGGTCCCCATGCATGGATACGTGTACATTTTGTTCACCGTAATATCCCGGTCCGGGATTATCTTTCCTTTGTGTGTGCCGAAGATGCTTGGATATGGATTTGCTGGCGCTCCGGTGTCAAAATAGTCCGTGAATAATGGACTTACCACAATATAACCTATCTTCATCTCTCTGGATTTCGCACCCACAATATTAGTTACTTCAAGACTCACATTGTAGATACCGGCGCTGCTGTAAGTATGAGTGGGATTTACTTCGGATGAGGTATTTCCATCGCCGAAATCCCACCGCCAGGAATCTATCTCGGCTTCTGACCTGGACATGTCAGTGAAAGAGACCGTGAAGGGTGCGGTGCCTCTTCTTGCAGAGGCGAAGAAGTGCGCATCAATCAGTGGCCATTTCTCTCCCGTTCCTGACCCCACCCTTGTGCAGTTGAATTTCGTCTCCTTTGAACTACCCCCCGCTCCTTCCACTGTGAGGCTCACCGTGTAGACGCCTTCCGCATAGTAGCAATGTTCAGGATTTTGTGTGCTGTTTGTTCCCCCATCTCCAAATTCATACAGCCATGAAGTTACTTCACCCAGTGACTTGTCGGTAAATTGAACCGGTACTGAAGGATCGCCCACTCCTTTTGAACAGATGAAATCAGCATTAGGCGCTGCATCTTCTCTCCACACCTTTATATAATCCGTCTTTGTTACTGTATCAGATGCTTCGCCCGATCCGGTTACGGTAAGGCTTACGTTGTAGTAGCTGTAAGGCTCGGTAGTGTAATAAGCATGAACAGGATTTTGCTCGTTACTTGTATTCCCATCACCAAAATCCCATAACCAGCCGGTTATATCGCCTTCCGGTTTAGACCTATCAATGAATGTGACTTCCAGAGGTGAAGTACCTTTTGTTGGTTCGGCGGAAAAGTCTGCTATAACTCCAGGACCACATGTATAAGTGCATCCAGTAGCTCCCTCATCATCGTAATTCTCCGTTGTATCGCAGGTGTTGTTATCACCAGTAGTTCCCGAACCTGACCCATACGTGTCTATATCTGTGCCTTCATTTCCACAGACTGTATTATAATATAACTCATTGTTATATGACCCATCACTTCTTCCCATGTCTATCCCATCCCCATCGCCTACCTTATCCTCTGGGCTAATTTTAAAGCCAGCAATGTTATTGTTTACCACATTGTCCCTGATGGTGTTATCAGGACCGCCTACAAAGATTCCATCTCCGTAGTTACAAGATACGTTGTTGTGGTGGATATCATGGGTCGCAGACATCTTGCAGCGCAGTATAATTCCTCCCTGACCGTTTCCCCATACCCTGTTATAAGAAACTTCAGTATCCACACACATCATCTTGGTGAAGAAACCGCCTTTTCTGTTCTCGTAAATTTCATTGTGGGTTATCGTGTTGTTCCACGCGCCAAAACCTGAAATACCTTTCAAAAAGATTCCGTTTCCGCCGTCATCACAACCCATGCCCTTACCGGTATTGTGATGAATCCTGCAGTTTTTTATTGTGCTGTCGAACATACCTATTGCCTTAATTCCATGCACTGAGTTATCTCCACCGCTATCACCACCGTTATGGTGTATGTTGCAGTTCTCTATGACAACCCTTTCAACACGGTCAACACGGTCGCCCTCCTCAGAATCATATTTAAAATAAATTCCGTTACAGAAGTTTTTTATCTCCAGATTCTTTATTACCACATCATCGTGTGCTTTGTTGTAAATCCCAGTTCGTTGAGTTCCTGAACCATCACATGCACCGGGACTGACACCGTCCAGTGTATATCCATTACCGTCAATGATGATGCCGTTAGCTCCTATAACCAAACCGTGTCCTGTTGGACAAATCAGATTTTCATTAAACGTGCAACTTTCCCATACCGTATCCCCACATCCAAAATCTGTGCCTGTTTCAACGCCGATGCAGCCAGCGTTTACACTTCCTATCAGAAATACCAAGAATACTACTGCCGCTACCACTGCTATCCCAAACCTTTTCATTTTTGCCTCCGGTAAAAACCTCGACTAAAAGTTATCCTCTTTTTTCTTTTAACACAGGTTTTCTTTTTGTAAAAAAGAAAAAGTGTTTTTTAGTAAAGGTTTTTGCGAAGGAAAAAAGTTTTTGTTTAGCTCTCCTACCTTTTTCTCGTCTATCTCGAATCCGATCACCCTGAGGTGCTTTGAGAACGCCTTTGCTAAAGGTAATCCCACATATCCTAAACCAACAACGCATACGATTTTGTCTTTCATGGATAATTCCTTTTTTTTATTTTTTATTTAAATCTTCCAAAATTGTCAACGATTGTTGTCATTCATCTTACCTCATACCAAAAATGTATCTCCAATTCCCTATCCATATCTTCATCATATTTATATGCTTTTACGATAAAAGGACTTCTCTCTGAGAGATAAATCTGCTCTGATTGATCTGAACTCAAATATATTTCATTATTTTTAACAAAAATTGTTACAATCTGTTCTTTGCGAACAGACTTATTTATACCGACATTCTCATATCGATAGTATTTTTTGAACGGCTTTTCTTTTAATTCATCAACTGAGATATTGGTGTGAAATACATAGCCGAATCGGTCTACCTGATGAGAGATTGGCACATATCTATGTGATATATTATCAATAATCAGTCTGAACTCGTTTTCTCTTGCTAACACTGCATCCTTTAAAATATCCAGTTTATTTTCATAGCCCTGTGTTATACTTGAAAACAGTTCCCAGCCCTTATCAGTGGGAGTAATGGAAAGCGTGAAAACCGCGCTTTCTCCCGGTAATAGTGTGATGTTCTCCTTGAATTTCTCGATTTTTGAATCAACCTCATAGATGTATTTTGTCGTTTCTAACTCGTGATTACTCAATGTAAAGGATATGTCGTAGGACTCGTTGATTGCCATTTCGCTGGGCAATTTCCTGTGTTCGCCGAAATAAAGCTCAGTAAAACCTCCCTCGCTCATTATCTCCGCCCTCATAAACATGACGAAGACCAATGTTATGGCAATGCCTATCACGCATGCCACTATAATTGCATTATACAAATCATCATCCATTTTCCATATCTCAAATCATTTTATTTATTTTATTCGATACCAGAAATATATCTCCTGTACCTCCTCAATGTAGCTCTCCGGGCTGATTTCAAGCTCCTCTACATCAACGGGCTTGATCAATCTGATGCTGAACAGTTGCTTATCCGAGGTGTATCTTAGTTTCTTGGACTTAGCTTTTAGATATAGCTTATCGCCATTGATTGAGAGGTCGATCAAATCGATATTACGAGTGGTTTCAAAATTCTCCGCATATTCAGTAACATACTCCTTCTCGAATGGCTTTCTCTTCAATTCATCAATAGATATGTTAGCGTGGAGTATTCTGCCAAAATGGCTTACATTAGTTGAAATAGGCAGGCGGTAGTTCTCCTCAACTATGGTTGGCAGTCCCTCTTTTCTCACCAGAATCTCAAAGTCCCTCCTCTCTGCTAACCAGGAATTCTTTGTCAGGTCAATAACATCCTCCCACTCGGTTGAGGTGGTGGAGTTCAGCCTCCATTTGTCTGATTCCCTCGGTGTAATTGTCAGACAAATGCTTGTACTTCCCTCAGGCATAAGGGTCACTTGTTTTGTGAGATTAAGCACATTTGATTCCACTACATAGGTATAAGTAACAGGAGTTCTCTCAAACGATGCAATGGTAAAATTGATACAATAAGTTTTGTTCACCTCGATTTCATGAACAGGCGTTATTTTGATCCAATAGGTTCTGTTCGTCTCGATTTCATAGATTGCCTTTGTCAGGTTTTTCAGATAAAGTGAGGAATCTGGCAGATCGGTGTCTGCATTGAAATAAAGCTTTGTAAATCCCTTTCCTCCTGATAATTCGGTTTTGCCAGAGAGTGACAAGCCTAAAATAAAGATAAAAGCAAAGATACATAAAACTATTACTACGGCACATATCTGCTTATTTGTCAATTTCATTTATTACTTGCCCCCATTTACACTTTGTTCTGTTCTGTTCTGTTCTATTCAATCTTAGGCTAAAATATAATTTTATCTTTATCGTTCTCATATAAAAAGCATATCGTTTTTTATATTCTCGGATCCTAAAGGATGTCGCTATTTGGTTATATTGTATGGACATATGCATGGCATTCATAAAAAGGTTACCATCATAGCGGCTTCATCCCAAAACTAAAGGGTCTTCAGTAGCGTAACCTTCGGCTTTTTACCAAAACATTCTTTTACCATGGGAGGTGCATATGAAATGAGGGTTATTTAAAGTTATGCATTAACATTTCAGTA
>PIXU01000272.1 GCA_003601795.1 Candidatus Methanophagales archaeon | reverse complement strand
CAAAAGAGTTCTTCTTCCGGCTTTCTGATGATGACTTCAATGCACTCGCCCATTCCCTTGAGGGCGTAAATCTGAAGGAACTATCCACCAGAGCCCTGGTGCTCGAACTGATAAAGCGCAATCCCAGGCGATTGGTTGATCTGGCAAAGATAGTTTTATAATGGAGCTAAAAATAGAAGAGAGCTGGCTGAGGGATGCATTTGAAGCCTCCACAGACGATTTCCTGCGTCTTATTGAGGCATCAAAGCGGATATTGAAGCATGAGAAGGAATTGAGAGCCGCAAGTGGCATGGTTCGCATCTCACCGCAGCAGACTGTGAGCCGCATAGTAGTTGTGGGCGATTTACACGGCGATGTGGAAAGCCTCATCCATATATTAAGTGAGTCTGAGGTGCTGAATGCGGATAAAATCGTGTTCCTCGGCGATTACGGAGACCGTGGTACGAACAGTGCAGAAGTATATTATCTGACCCTGAAGCTGAAAGTGAAGTATGGAAGCAGGATAATAATGCTCAGGGGCAATCACGAGGGACCTCCGAACCTGCCAGTCATGCCGCACGACCTGCCTCTCATATTCAATCGCCGATTCGGTGCCGGGGGTGCTGAAGTATACACTAGGATAAGGGAGCTCTGGGAATGGTTGCCACATTGTGCACTCGTAGAAGGTAAATATCTGATGCTGCATGGTGGAATGCCAGTAAATATAACCTCTATCCGTGATATCGAATATGCCACCCCCACATCGCCTATCTTCGCTGAGATACTCTGGAACGACCCGATAGAAGGTAACGGCTACTTCGATTCCATGCGCGGCGTGGGCATGATGTTTGGCGAGGATATTACGGCGCATGGGCTACGAATAATGGGTGTGAAGACACTGATAAGAAGCCATGAGCCATGCGAAGGCGTCCAAATACGTCAGAACGGTAAAGTCCTGACCATATTCTCGAGAAAAGGTCCCCCTTACTTCAATACACGTGCTGCATATCTGTGCATTGATGTGACAGAGGAATGCGAGCCGATGGATGCAAACGCGCTGGCACGAACTGCAGCACGAATATGGTGAGCCACTATTCTTCTTGCAGAAAGCCTCGATCTTTAGGGCAGAGATGAATGCGTTGGCGATACCCATATCCTTTATATAGAATGATTACGGGAAATGAGTTGTGCTAATCTTGCCATGGCACGTTTTCCTGAAAATATATCCTGATATAATCAAAGAAACTGACCATCTGCTTCTTACAAGTATCGAGTATAGACATCATGTTCTCCCATGCGGCTTTTCCGGCTTCGCTTCTCGTTCCGTAACTAATTTGCATTTTACCACGGTTCACGGAGGGCTAACTCCGCGGGATTGTTATGGAGCGGTATCTCAGGGAACCTCAGCACGAGTAGAAGTTCCTCCTTCTTCTTTTTAGTGAGGGCTATCCTTTTATCCAGTTCCTCGTATCCGGTTTCTATTGAAAACAACTCGTCAAATTCAGTTTCCAATTTTCCCTTCTCTTCCTCATCTGGATTTTTGCGGAACCTATCCAACAAATCGTAAAATGCCCACACACGCGTGGGGAACTTTTTGAGCTGGACACGATGGTAATCGATAAGCGGATTTAATTTCTTGTACAGCCTTATCTCGTGTATCCAGCATAAGGCATGATAAACTGCTATCTCCCGATACTCCCGGGCATCATCTGAGATCACGATCTTATCCGTCTTTTCGTCCTTCTTCAAACCAAGAATGTGCTTGATTGTCTCCCTCTATCCTTTTTGGGGGTGATGAAGAAAGCTGAAAACTTCTCGTTGCAAATCACACGAATGTGGTGGTTTTTTCCTTCGTGCTTTACTCCAGTGTCATCGATGTGAAAGTAACTCGAGGACTCCAAACAAGCCTTTAAGATTTCCTCGCGCTCCTTTGTCAGCTCTTCTTTCTTCTCCTGCGTCAGGATATTGGAGATTTCACCTGCGGAAATGACGATCCCCGCTTCTTCCAATATCTTCTTTATTTTGTTCTCGGTAACCCTGCAAGCATAATAGAGGTAAACAACGAACGCTTTTAGGTCGTTCCCGAACTCGCCATGTATGCCCTCTGGCAGCTCCGCCTCGTATAACTTGTTTTCTGAGGGCGAATAAAAACGTTCCAGTTTGTATTCCACGTTATCCGTGGTGAATTTGATATTCTGAACCACTACGCTCCGGTAACCTTTATGCTCGGCATCGGGCGGGAGGATATCCCTGTCAACCCGGATGTATTTCGTTCTATCGATCTTAATTCTGGGCTTCTTCGCACTTTTACGCCATCTTTTCTTCTCTGTGCTTGGGGTTGGGGTGTCTTTATTCTCTTTGTGAACCTTTGACGAGTACTTTCGCTTCCCTTTCTCGCCCTTCAGTCTGTTTATTTCATCATTAGCTTACCCCCTATTCTGCATCAGGTAAATCAAATAGCCCTCGAGCATGACTTTTACATCATAAGAGTAAAAGTTCAACGGGTTTGAGTTGTTTTGTGACGGGGTCAACCTGTAGCCCCATCTCCTCAAGTGCGGTCACACCCAACAGCTCTCTATCATCTTCCACGCCAAATATTACCGATGCATATCCCTCATATTCCCCTATCCTGTATAGAGCACCGCCAATTTCGCGCTCTATCTTCTCACCATTTACAAGCGAGAATTTTCTTCTCCCGAGTGGTTTTATTTCTAATTCTTGAAGCGTTTCAGTTTTAACTATGCTATACATAGCACCAGTATCAGCTAATAACTCTATTTCCTTGCATTTCTCCACCATCTTCGGATTGCAGATCTCTACCTTAACTCTTGTGAAGCCCATTTGTTCACACTTCCATCTCCTTTAATGCCTTACTTACCCTATTAAAGTCGTCAAGGAACTCCTCAAGAGTCTTAGTTGAGGATGCAGCTGAGGATGCGAGTATTATTCTGTTTGTTCTCCCTATTTCCTCTATTATCGGCGTGGCGATAACAAACTTCAATACAATAAGCAATGCACTTACTATACCTATCGCCGAAGCTGCTATGCTTATGAAAGAGAGTGCATTATTCCCTAGATTCTCCCAGAAGTAACCTGCAAGACCTGCGAAAAATAGTCCCAAAGCCAACAGCACTATTATCAACACCACGTCTCTTTTCTCATATTTTTCCATTTTTCACTCACCTCATATATA
This sequence comes from Candidatus Methanophagales archaeon, assembly GCA_003601795.1. Taxonomy (GTDB): domain Archaea; phylum Halobacteriota; class Syntropharchaeia; order Alkanophagales; family Methanospirareceae; genus QEXZ01. The sequence continues at coordinate 331 of PIXU01000272.1, read as the reverse complement.
TTAAAAAACTCTAAGGATTAAAAACATATAAACAAGCGAAAATAAAAAGGAAAAATAAAGAATTTTTGTTTCTTATTTCATTCTATTCTTATCGCGGGAATCCAGTCCGTGTATGTTTTTCCGTTTGCGTCCACGAACTCTGTGCAATTGATGTATGAGCCATCCAGAGTAGTGTGTTCCGGCTTGTGGATTATCTGCGGATAAGAGCCCGTTATTATTTCATAGTGGTATGTTCTCTTAGCGAATAGCGTGAAGGGTTCGTCAAAGGTTATGTTGTGCCAGTCGTGTTGATAACCGCTCCAATGAGCTTCTTTGCCCGCCCATGTGTCGT
>PIXU01000271.1 GCA_003601795.1 Candidatus Methanophagales archaeon | reverse complement strand
GAACTTGCGGATAAGAGCCAGTGCGTATAGTGTAATTGTAAGTTTCATTGGCTAACAGGATGAAAGACGTATTGAAAGTTATGTTGTGCCAATCTTTCCTATACCCTTTCCAACTTGCGGTTACGTTCACATTTAAAGTCGAGTTCCATATTCTTACCGATTCGGTATGCCCGCCTGTGCCGGAGCAAGGATAAGTGTAAAGTCTATGCACGGTTATCGTTTTGTTTGGCTTAATTGTTCCATAATGCGTGCCGGAGATGCTTGGATAAGGATTAGCTGACGCGCCCGTGTCAAATACTGGTGTTGGCGTAGGTGTTGGTTTTTCTGTATCCGTTGACCATGTGCCAAAATCATAGTCTCCCATTTCAGTTACCGTTATTGTATCACTGTCTCCGTAGTAAGTGGCATCTTCAATCGAGGCTTCGTTCCATGCACGGCAGTAAATAACGGTGCCTGCTTCTAAACCCAAGTCATAGCTAAACTTACCTTTATCCTGCTCCAATGGATAACCTTCTCCAATTCGAATCTCGCATATTATCGAATCGTCACCGGTTGGATTACCGTTTTCATCCGGTGGGTTTATTATTCCATCTGGACCGACATCTATTAGCTGGACGAGGTCGCTACTTTCGCTACCATCTCCCGAAAGCCAATTGCCATCTTCATTTTTAACTCCAGTTAAAGAGGTTACTGTAACTGCCACTGGTTGACCTTGATCAACTGCCTTAGACACATCCATAGATGCAGATGCGAATGCTGGCACTCCTTGCGCAGCAATTTTTGTGCTCCTGCTCTTCATCATGCTCATTCCCATTCCGCCTCCGCCACTAATTGGCTTTGGAAGGTTCCATGTAAATGCAGAATGCCTTATCTGCAGCCAGTACCCTTTACCCGGCTCCAAAGTCTTCAGTGAACCATACCATTTGTCCTCATAGCCCGGATAGCTAAACAACCACGCAGTTTGGTAAGTGGTACCATCCCACATCCATATTTTGTCAGATTGGCTGGACTTCCCTCCACCGGTAAATCCACTTTCTATTAGACCAGAATTATCGAGAGAGTGTGAAAGAGGAACTGATGGACCAACTAAGTTCCAGCCAACATTTAGAGGAATATTCCTGTCGGTATCAGAGACCTTACCGCAAACTACGATTTTATCCTTCGGATGTCTTATCTGTATCCAATATCCTTTATCCGGGTCTATGGTCTTTAGCGAGCCATACCATTTGTCCTCATAACCCGGATAGCTAAACAACCACGCAGTTTGGTAAGTGGTACCATCCCACATCCATATTTTGTCAGATTGACTAGACTTTCCTCCACCCGTCAACTGGTCCCCGAACACTTCGTTTATGCTCGTATCCTCCGGAATAAAAGGCAGTGAAAACAGAGTCCACGTGCTTCCAGTCGCAATATCAAACTTCCCCACCGTCCCTGCTCCTACCTCCGCACCGTTACCATGTGCACCAACCCTATAATACCTCTCCGTATGATTTGCCGCATCCGTATCAACCCATGACAACCCGGTAACGGTTGCGTGCGGCACAGGCGGGAACCCCGCGGCGAAATCGTCTGTAACGTAAATATCATACTTGCCATCCGCCGTACCATTCCACGAGAGCTCTATGGAACTACCAGTTTTTATAGTCAGGTTTGTAGGCGGTTCTATTGGCTGCGCCACCGTCCAGCTAACGTTCCACTCGTGCAATGAAGGTGTAATGCTCGCATTGGAAGTGTTTAACGAGGCATACAACCTGATAGAAGCATTTCCAGTCGCGATAGAAGAGATGTCATACCCGTTCTTCGCATCTGCAGCACTTATGCCAGAAATAAGCGTTGAGTTAGTCGTTGCATTCAAGATGGAGAACGTGATGCTCGTTCCCGATGGCGCTGTCGTATCCGCATAGAACTTACTCCAGCCTCCTAAATCTGCTGGTGTTATTGCAATAGAAGTGAGGTTGGCAGGAGTATTGAAGTGAGAATACGAAACTGTAACGTCGTGTAGAGTTGGTGTTTTTGAATTGTTCGAAGTTGATAATGTAGCTCGCCACTGCACGTATCTCCCTGATGGGAGCTCAGAAGTAACAGGCGATGCCCCGCCAACTGAAGTCCACGACGGCGTAGAAGCATCTTTAGCAAATGAAGTGTCAGAAGCCCTGACTTCAAAGGTTATATCGGTATCAGCCTCAAGTGTTTCGCTCCAGTTCAGCTCAGTCCAGTTTGCACCTGCTGCCCCTGTATCAAGAACCTGTGAGGCAAGGGTGCCTGAAGAAGCGTATGCCTTTGTACGATAAACGGCGAAGACAGAATTATAAGCGTGATGCCCATTATTGTTAGTATAGAGGTATAGCGTTATAGTATGCTCGCCATCAGCATAAGAGCTGAAGTCTAAGGTATCCGTGTAGGGAACGTAGGTTTCGCTCTGAGTCTCATGTGTGATTTTCGACACGCCATCAACCTTTATGTCGCAATAGGCAATATGGTTTTTGTTTTGCACTTTCAAATTACTGTCAATCCTGAGTTCATTGTAACTATCGCCGCTTTTGGTGAACGTCAGCGTCTTCACCGGTGTAGGGGTCGTTCCTTTTACAGATTGCTCCGTATTGTCTGAGGCGATCTGAGAACGATAAAGTGCAAACCCGGAATTATAAGCAATTTGCCCCCTATTGCTGGTATAGAGGTATAACGTTATAGTATGCTCGCCATCAGCATAAGAGCTGAAGTCTAAGGTATCCGTGTAGGGAACGTAGGTTTCGCTCTGAGTCTCATGAGTGATTTTCAACACGCCATCAACCTTTATGTCGCAATAGGCAATATGGTTTTTGTTTTGCACTTTCAAATTACTGTCAATCCTGAGTTCATTGTAACTATCGCCGCTTTTGGTGAACGTCAGCGTCTTCACCAGTGTAGGGGTCGTTCCTTTTACAGATTGCTCCGTATTATTTGAAGCGATAAGCATGGGACTTGGCACCAGCTCCAGCTTCACATCCCCGGAACTTGCTGCGGTATCTATGTTATTCAAAACACCAGCTTCAAAATCCGCCCGTGTCGTCTGCGTCCAATCCGAAGATGTTTTTGAAAGATTCGCGTCACCATCCGCTACCGTAATGTTGGTTGAAGCAGCGATTCCTTCTTCCGGATTAGCGCCATCAAAAGAATCGCTCCACGTTCCGTTCGCTTCGTCTATTTGAACGTTTGGAGATACAGGAACAATACTTAAAGCTGCAATAGAGAAGAAAAGCAAAGCTACAAACGCAATGCTAACACGTGCACATGCTCTCTTCTCCGTTCCTTTCCCTTTTTTCAGGCTCATTTTCAACTTATTTTTTAAAACTACGCTCATGTCTATAAGTCATCAGAGTAAAAATCCTCATTGTAACAAAGCGATATTACGGTTAGTTACATCGTAACTGATACTCTCCCTTGTATTCTGTCGTTCTATTTTTGCAGTCCGACGAAATGTGGGAATGAGCGTAAAACTATTACCATTGCCGTTGCCGTTACGCTCGTTTCCGTTTGGGTTCAGCTTCTCCAGCACCGATTTACCTTGCTCAGGGTGCATTACTAAATTTTTATAGTGAGTAAATATTATATAAAAAGCTTTTCGATTTTTGCTTTTATGTTACCCATTTAGATAAGAATTTTGTCACTAATGAGATGGGATGTAGTCAAGCTATATGTGGGCAAATTGTGAAACATCGCGGGTTGAATTATAAATCATTTACCACTTCTTCTATCTCTCCGACGAACAACCTTATGATTGTTGCCTCTGCCCACTCTTGAGCTTCCTCAGAATTATCGTAGATTACTTCTGCCGCCATGTATATGTGTTCACTCGCATGATAATAGTCCAAAACTTGTATTGCATTCTTCTCTCCATTCGCCTTCCCATTTCGCTCTCTTTGCCCTTACCTTCTTTCTTCCTCTACCTTTCCCCTTCGCCTCGTCTGGTCGCGTGGGCACAAGTGCGCCATCAATTGTAAGGACCATTATGGGTCTCCACTTCTTCCCTTCGCCCACTGTCCTCACTTTTTCCTCTATTTCCTCCGCTGAAGGGGCAATATCACGCACATCTACCTCCTCACAGAGATCACCTACGATGTCGTGCATCGCATGGTCACTCATAGACAAGCCCGTCAGCTCCTCGAATTATCTCCTGTGCCTTATTGTATGGGAGTTCAGCAGCCACACTCGCGCCTGCTTTCTGCATGTCCCACTGCTTTACGGTGTCGGATAAGATCAGGGCATCGTCGAGAGGGTGGAAACCCCTTTTTGCAGTTCTCACAGTAGAAATAGGGGCGCCTCAATGTTATTTCCCCTATCATCGTTTCCACAGTCCTCTCGTGTATATCTCGCCGATTAAGCACTCTCCCGCAGTTTGGGCACACCATCGTTTCTCGATTTAGCTCAT
>PIXU01000270.1 GCA_003601795.1 Candidatus Methanophagales archaeon | reverse complement strand
TGACATCAAGCGCAACATCCTTATGCAAAGTCGTTGGAACTGCAACGCTAACAGCATCTAAATCCCTCTTCAGAAGTTCTTTATGATTCGTATATGCATTCGTTCCATACATCTCTGCGATTTCTTTCGCCTTTTTACCGTCAACATCAGCAACACCTACCAGCTCAACTCCTTCCATCTCACTATACACGCGCGCATGATGCCTACCCATCGCACCAACTCCTATAACTCCGACCCTTGTCATACGCCCACCTCACACGACACTCTCCCGCAGTAGGAATGGCTCACGCTTTTCTTCCTGTTCCGATAAAAATTTGCGATTTTCATCATATAAAAAGGATAAAGTGTTGCGGATATGTGTTGAAAACACATGTAAGAAGCAGATAAGGGAAGAAACTTTCCTTTTCTACAAAAAGAATATTCCATGTTTTTAATATTGTTGCTGCCAATTCATTTTCAAATGTAAGTGGATGCGAGTGGTATTTATTCAATAAATAGAAGCGCACCGTGATAACTGATATTCAAGCAAATCCTGCTCTCCAGCACGACACGCCTCGTATGCTCTGTTTATGAGGAGCAAGTCATCCCCCAAATGCAAACTCCTATGAGAGGACTCTGACTCTCTCATTCAGAAATCCTTCCCCTTTTCAATTCAATTTCAAGGAGGCAGAGGCGAAAGGAAGTTTCCTTAGTCCTCTTCAGCTCGTAGGATGCTACAGAGGATTTCAATTTATTAAATCGGTCTGATGCAAGAGATGTCCGCAAAGGCAAATATAGACAGGAATAATCTTTCCCCAAGCTATTTTAGATTTATGACAAAACATTTTCGTAGAAGGTGGGCTTTCGTGACCAGGGACAGAGGGAGTCATCAGTTGTTTGTGCTATTAAATGCAAGTCATCTCGCCGAAGTGCTGTCCGACGATAGTTATATCGGAGATATCAACGACGCCATCAGCATTCACATCATATCTCGGATATGGCGGCGAAATGAATTCCTCACCGAAGTGCTGTCCGACGATTGTGAGGTCCCTGATATCAACGACGCAGTCCTCATTCACATCCCACCGAGGATCAACATTGTTTATGATGATCGTATGCGTCTCTGAGACTTCGGCTGAGCCATCACTGACGCATGCTGTGATTTTATGCTCTCCAGCGGAGGAATAGTTCGTCTCCCATGTATATGAAGAGTTTGTGCTGACAGTGACATTATCAATTTTTATCTCGTAGTAAATATTGTCATTATCGAGGTCGCTTGCGATGACTTTTATCGTGATAACATCGCCTTCATCGAATACTGAGCCGTTTTCAGGAGCGAAATATGTTATTTTAGGAGGTCTATTCACATTTATTACGGTTATAGTGATGTCCTCGGAATCGTTATAATACCCATCTGTGACTTCAAAATGCACTTTATAAGAGCCTGCTTGGAAGTAGTCGGGTGTCCAAGAGAAAGTGCGGGTCGTTGAATTGAAATCGGCACCTTCTGGCAGGTTGCTTGCTGTGAATGAGAGCGTGTCGTTATCGGGGTCGTAAGCGCTCACCGTGAACTCAAGCAGAGAACCCTCGTAAACGGTCTTGTCTCCGATGGGCATGAGAACAGGCGGATCATTCACGATGAGCGTCCCGTTGGATATGTTGTGGGGCAGCAATTGAGCGTAAGAGTTCGTTACCTTCACGCCTTCAATTTTTAGTGGAGAGGTTCCAGAGAGATTTCCTGCGGTCATGTTTATGATTGCGAAAGTTCCCGGCGATGACACATTACCCTTACCCAAGATGGTGCAAGCGATATCTTTCACGAAACCTGCCGTATTATTTATTTTCCCGGGGATGAAGAAAGTCGGTAAGCCGCTGTTTCTGAGCAAGTCGCCCTCGGCGACGCTGTTAACATGGACGAATGAAGGGTCAAAAATGAGGTTTGCTTGCATACCCGCTATTTCCTCACCAGGTTCAACATATATGCTGATGTTGAAAGACGCTCCTCTCTTGACCACTTTAGAGGAAGGAGATATATAAACAAGCGTTTCGTTCGGCGAAGGAAGCGGGGTCACATTCACAGTCCAAGTGAGAGAAACTGTTCCGTTCTCGTTCGTTCCGATGTATGTGACATTATGCACGCCTGTGTGTTCCCATGTGTGCGTCCAGGATTGAGCGTTGTTGTGCTGGTCTTCGCCGTCAAGGAACCATGCGTTTGAAACCGGCTGACTGACGGTGACCGAGAATGTATATGTGCGGTTCACATATTGAGTGGGCGTAAGGTCTGAAGGAGTGAATGAAATGATCTGTGGAGGTTCTCCAGTGAGTGTGATGTTCGCATTCTCAATATCTCTTCCTGCGATTGTCACGACGATTGAATTTGAAAGCGATCCTGCGCTCGCAGTTATCAGATAAGTTCCGTTTGGCAATCCATGCAGAATATAATATCCGTTCTCATCCGTATAATCTTCTACGCTTGTCCTGTTATTTGTGACATAAGCGTTGAATATACCCGTTCCGTTCTCATATTTCACATATCCGGAAATGCTATATGTATTCATTTCAACAGACATAGAAGCCTCTCTCGTGTTCCCATAAGCACCCATGTTTATCCTGCTTCCGTTCGGTGGCAGTTCGTTGCGATAGTCGCCGTAAACGGGGTCTTCTTCAAAAGGAACGCCAGCATCTATGCAAGGCGATGTGACATTATCTACGACCCAAGCAGAGCCGTTCCATCTTCCCGCCTGCGATTTCAGATGGAAGTCATGCGGCGGTGATGCGAAGAGCGGATCAGCGGAAATATCTCCCTTTCCAGCGGATGCACCGCCGCCGTAATTGCCAGCGTTGTTGTTCCACACATCGTTGTATGATGAAAGGACATTTCCATATATGCCATATTCACCATTGTTCACAATGATATTGTTCTTCGCAACAATATTGCTCACATCTGCCCCATCTTCCACATATATTCCAGATTTTATTGCATTGTTGATTACATTGTTTATTATCTTTATGTTCTTGAGGCTTGCAGTTCCTCTTGTTCTGAGATGAATTCCGTGACCGTATGCGAGTTGAGTGCCATCT
>PIXU01000269.1 GCA_003601795.1 Candidatus Methanophagales archaeon | reverse complement strand
GAACTTGCGGATAAGAGCCAGTGCGTATAGTGTAATTGTAAGTTTCATTGGCTAACAGGATGAAAGACGTATTGAAAGTTATGTTGTGCCAATCTTTCCTATACCCTTTCCAACTTGCGGTTACGTTTACATTTAAAGTCGAGTTCCATATTCTTACCGATTCGGTATGCCCGCCCGTGCCGGAGCAAGGATAAGTGTAAAGTTTATGCACGGTTATCGTTTTGTTTGGCTTAATTGTTCCATAATGCGTGCCGAAGATGCTTGGATAAGGATTAACTGGCGCGCCCGTGTCGAATATACTGATTTTCACGCATTTGCAATTAGAATTACATTTTGAATCAATGCCACACACCTCTCCAGGCTTTTTACCATCACAAGCAGCATCAGCATTACAATAGGTTGAGTTGCAAATTCCAGTATCAGAACAAGAGCCATTGTAGCATTTCTGCAATGTATTATTTGCTGTGCAACCACATATCGTTCCGTCTGGCTTGTTCCTCACTGCTCCGGTATCAACCCATTGTGTACCGGTTACGCTGTACACACAAGCTCCCTCTGAGCATGTGTAATCCCGGTATTCCTGTTCCTTCTGCTCCTTCTCCCTGCACTCATTCGCAGGCTCGGTTATCCATCTCGTATCTCCCGTATCATACCAGCCATCTTTGAGATTACAGTTCTCCATAAGTGAGTCATTCACCCAGCTCGTGTGGTCGGTGCAGCTCCCGGCTTCGCAATAGAAGTCGTGTAACATCCTGTGCTTCCATACCTCGCACCCCTTGCAATAATTAATCCAGTCATCGTAGTAATCCGTGTGCCTATTTGAATAATTGTAGACACAAAATGTTCCATTCCAATAGTAATCGCGATCTTCACATCCATTACCGTAAGCATAGCAGCCATCGTACTTATTGCAGTCTTCTCTCACTGTCCACCACCATATTTGAATATCGCTTCCATTAGCATTACTTACGATTGCTGAAACGTTCCAATAACCTATAACTGCGCTCGTATTCGTGTATGACGCCTCTGTTATGCTCATATTCGTCTGGACTGAGCTTCCATTTATCCGCCAGGTAACATTTACGGTTTGATTGATGGAGATATAGAAAGTTCTTGAATCACCCTCCTTATTGCTCACCGGAGATGGTGGTGCAAAGGATGTGATATTGGGTGGTATCAGAGACGGCTTCTTGGTATCCGTGGACCACGTACCGAAATCGTAGTCACCTGCTCCTGCGACAGTCATTGTGCTGCTGTTTCCATAGTAGGTAGCTGTTGATGGCGAGGCATCATTCCATGCACGACAGTAGATTACGGTGCCTGATGCCACGGACACAGAATGGCTAAACTTTCCTTCATCTGGATTGAAAGGGTAGCCTTCTCCAATCCGAATCTCGCATATTATCGAATCGTCACCGGTTGGATTACCGTTTTCATCCGGTGGATTTATTATTCCATCTGGACCGACATCTATTAGCTGGACGAGGTCGCTGGTTTCGCTTCCGTCTCCTAAAAGCCAGGCGCCAGTTTCATCCTTAACCCCCGTTGTCGACTTTACTGTAATATCCACTGACGGTGGACCATTAGCAAATGCTCCAGGTATGTGTATTGCTCCTATTAACAGTGACAATATAGTTATTGCAACAGCCCTTTTCATGCTTCCCCTTTTTTTCTCATCATGCCACCTTTTTATGTTTATCCACATATCTATCTTTCACGTTAAAAACCTTTCGATTTTATTTTATCCACTTTCTTTTTCTACCCAATAAACTTTTAGGAAAAGTTTAATCAAAAACGCTTCCGCAGCATCACGTATCCAGCAAGAACAAGCAAACCAATGCAAAGCAGTATTATCGTTGGCAGCTCTGGAACTGGCGGCTGCGGTTCGGGGTCGCAAGTAGTTGTTGACCATGTGCCGAAATCGTATTCATACACTCCCTCTTTCACAGTCATTGTGATACTGTCTCCAGAGCATGTTGCCTCTTCGTACGAGGGAGCGTTCCATGCACGACAGCGGATGACGGTGCCTGATGCCACGGCCACAGAATGGCTAAACTTTCCTTTATCTGGCTCGAAAGGGTAGCCTTCTCCAATCCGAATATAGCATATGTGCGTATTGGTAGTGGCATTGTATAACTGGACGAGGTCGCTGTTTTCGCTTCCGTCTCCTAACAGCCAGGCACCAGTTTCATCCTTAACTCCCGTTGTCGACTTTACTGTAATATCCACTGACGGTTGAGCAATTGCCGCGGGTACGAGCATCAGCGATATTAACAGTGACACCACCGTTATTGCAACTACCTTTTTCATAGTTTTATCCATGTTTATTATGCTTTATCCTATATTCCGCACATCCTGATATAAATTACCTTAGAATTTAATTTTATACTATACCATTAAATAGGAAACATTTCATATCAAACACTTATGTCAACAAGTATACCGTATATGATGACGGCGAACCTACTCACCCCGCTCGATTATAGCAGCAAGAACCTTGACCACCTTGGCATAGTAGCCACGGTGTGCAAGGAAATCGGCTTGGCTGACGAAATCAATAGGGTCGTTGGCGTGGATCCACGCCAGAAGGTGACTTGCGGCGAGGCTGTTGTTGCCATAGCATGAACGCTCTCGGATTTGTGGACCGCCCACTGTACCCCGAGTTCATGGCAACAAAGCCCGTGGAAATATTGATAAGGGAAGGACTGAAAGCAGAGGACTTCAATGATGATGTCTTGGGGAGGACTTTACTACACAGAAATAGCGAAGCATTTTGATCAAACTTTCTTAAAGTTTGACGATCCGGCGTGTCTTCCAGGTGTTTGAGGGTATTACAGTCCTTTACAAGGGCTCGGAGAGGGTGTCGGTCTTGAATATGAAGCCGATACATTATCCTTTCTTTGCTCGGTCATGAGTATGAGCGGATGTATCGCACTGGTTACGGGTAGATACGGTCCAGTTCAAGGGAGAGAGCAATGCAAAGCGAAGCGGACGACGTCGGTTAATCCATTCCTTCTCTTCTTTCTTGCGAAATCGTGTTGAAATAGGGGGTGAAAAGAATAAAATCGCAATGACGTGCAGATTGAACATACCCACGTATAAAGAACATCTCTCATCGGGTTCTTATCTGTATGTAATTCTTAAAATATTATCCTCAAAGTTTTAAAGTGCGGAATGTGAGTTGTAAACATAAAAATAGACATAAAGGAAGATAAGATACCATAAAGGGAACAGAATATAAATAGTCCAGTAGTGAGCGGTCCAGAGTGCCGCTTCGCCATGATAATAGCCAACTAACAGCAGGATTATAAGTCTTATAAAACTCTGAACCCATGTTCCGACTACGCCAAAAATGAATACGTAACCTGCTTTCCTCCGAGGGAGGGGGATATCCAGCATCATCAACGCGAAGATTGCGATAAAGACGCCCATCGTTGCAGGTCCCGCACAAGCAGCTTTGATGAGAACAGATATTGGCTCGCCGCTGGAGCTTAAGAAACTTATCCACTGCCCTTGGCTCTCCAGCGGATAGCCAAGCCATCTCAATATCCACGTCGCAGGTAAAATGATGGTTTTTGAATAGGGGAACTCGGCAAATTTCTCAACTATTACCGGGAATGAGATGGAAAAGCCATATATTCCCAACAGAATTGCCGGGATAAGCATTCCTTTGCCAAAAAAAATAATGAATACGGCAAGCCAGGCTAAGAGTAACTGGAAGACAAGAAAATCTCCCGCTGTCGGCATTAACAGCGAAAACGCCAGAAGAACCAAACCAAGAACGATGAAGACAGGGCTATACGATTCCGTCCTCATTCCCTGCAATACCTCCTCTCTCTTTAGCCACAGCCAGATAAAGCAAAGTAGGAGAACGCCCCACGGAGCGGCGTGATGTTGCTCAAAGATGTAGCCAAATGAAAGCATCGTGGCGATGCTCTCCAAAGATTGTTGGAAGAATACAAAGGATATGGTAAAACATACGGCAAAACAAAGTGCCAGCTTTTTGCCTATCATATTCTTATAATAATAGTTCAAGCCCTAAATACTAAAACTCGAAATCCCAAACAAATTGTCATGTGGGTCAAGATTTGCCGAAAAGAAGCTAAAGAAAGCAGGTATTGGTTGAAACTTATTGAAGTAAATATTTTTACTGGGCTATAGAATATACGGGAGTATTCCTACCAGTATGGTATTGCCAATCCCATGTGCGAGGATGGGAGCTGTGAGACTTTCTGTTTTATAATACAGATAACCAAGCACCAGACCCACGAAGAAGACGAAAACGAGCTCAGGAACCGAGCGCCAGGTGAGATGCATCACTGTGAACACAGAAGTTGCTAACAAAATCCCCACTGCAGGACCAAAAGTATGTGTCAAATCACGCTGGATCAATCCCCTGAATAAAATCTCTTCCCCCATACCTACAAAAAGAATCATCTGAACAAGGTCTATAAGAAGATGTTCGATTCCAAAAGCCGGAAATGCAGGTGCAGGTTTCAAGATGAAGTATTCTATCGTTCCAAAGGGAATGCCAATAAGAGCGCCCAGAAGTGCATATTTCAAAAACTTCTCCTTTTTAAACCCCAGCTCGTCAAAACTGAGCTTCTTCTCGTGAATATAATAGAAACAGATACCCATAATTGCAGCATAAACACAAGGAAGCAAATACGCTTGATTTAAGAAGAACCAGGGCAGTGAGGAGGTGAATAGAATGTAGATTGGCACGAGAGCAAGAGATTCAGCCGAGTTTACAACCTGCACGCTCATATCTTTTAACGAAATTACAAAATATATCCCGAGGGCGGTAAACAACGCCAAGACAATCCCAATACGCACATCCCAATAGGCAAAAATATATTCGGTGATAGCAATGGCGATAACTATGCTGAGGATTAACAGCCATTCCCATCCAGAGCGATTGCTATTGCGTGCCATTTTTTAAGTAATACGTCACCTCTTCGATTGGCGCGGATTCGCCCTCTTTATAAACTACGAATGATACTTCTCCTTTGGTAATCCTTTCAGGGTAGATATGGTGGATGTAAGTGAACCTCCCGCCTTTGCGTATTAGCACCTCTTCAGTGTACTCCTTCCCATCAACAGTTACATTGATGGTGTAGTTCATATCCTTCTGCTCGTGGTTGATGATGTCAAACTGAATGATTTGCTCATTCTCTTTCTCCAGCAATTGCGCTCGCTGCACCTCACTATATTCGAGCTCATGAACCACTGGCTGGCGAAAAGCGAGGACTATAATGACCGCCAGTATGACGAATGAAAGAACATATACGATTTTAAGCTTTTCCATATCTATTTATTCCTCTGCATTATTTAGGTTTAAGGTGTTAGATATTGGGTTTAAGGTGTAAGGATTTAAGGTGTAAGGTTTACCCTATCACCTTTCACCTATGACCTATCACTCACCTTTATTTGCCTTCCATCTCCTGAGCGCTGATTCCAAACCCCTAAGCATTTTTGCACATTCTTCATATCTTTGCCGATATTTCAAATAAATAAGCATCTTTATCCATATAACCTTTCCGATAGGCAACCTGCAGATGGTTTTGAGACCCAATTCGTACAGTTCATATTCGGGGAGAATTTTAACGAAATTTTACTTATCTCTAAATGTAGCTCAAGTATCTTCTGGTATACTTCCAAATCCTCAAAACTCTTTATCTTCTTTCTCTCTCCCATCACCTCCCCCCTCCTATTGGGTGTTAGATATTAGGTGTAAGGTGCAAGGTTTTAGGCTCCCTATCTCCTTTAACCTATCACCTACCACCTACCTTACCCCGCTCACGCCCACATCACACCGCAAGAATCATCACGATTTTTGTATAGACAATACCCATGAAGATAATAAACAGTACCGAGGTCATCGTGGTATACCGCATCCTGAGCCTTCTGAGCACAACGTAGGTGCCCTCTGCCAGCACTGGCTCGCTAAGCTCCAGGAAAATGAGCAATATAATTAGAACGATGGATATAACCAAACCGACATTCAAACCTTCGTCAACAGAGCCAAAGGAGCTCTCGTAGTATGTGGACGAAGCCATGAAGCCCATCACCGAAGTTGAAAAAGATGCGAAGGAGACAAAGCTGGACATTATCTGCGGCGGATAGGATGGAAGCGAAACGATTTTCTCGCATCTTTTACTGTCTGATTCTGCACGCACAACAAAGTTCACCTGCTCGCCAAGCTCCAGCGGATTCCTGTACACATACTGGTATGTTTTGCTCGAATGCGGTCCGAGTGTGGAAGTGCCATGCTGAAGAAGTTCGCCATTGGCATAAAAGGAATAGTTGATGGTGGTTGCTTCAGAAGTGGGATTGTTCAGCTTGAAGGTAGTTATTATCGGCACGTCTTCTCTTGGAACCACGGGAACAACAGCCACGTTCACCAAGTCGGGTCCAGCCATCGTAGTAAGACAGAAGCTACCAAGGAGTAAAATTGCAAGCCAAACGATGATTATCTTGAGTTTCATCTGACCTTTTCACTTTCTTAATATAAACTTTTTTAGGTGCAAGGCCTTAGGTGTAAGGCATTTCGTCTCACCCATCGCCCATCACCTCTTCCCCCTCCTCATAACCACATACGCATCGCCCATCATATTTTTGTATGTCGGTAGCGACCCGCGTAAATTCGGGTTATACGAGCTCTTATATTTATCACTCCTCTGTCCTTGGATAGAACTCCACTATCTTTTCGGATTCATCAAAGCAAACCGTGAATCTGTCAAAAATGTCGAGCCTGCCAATAATGTTAAAACCAATGCCTAGATGCCGAGAAAATCCAACTGCCGCCTCAAATTCTTTATCAGCAATACGAACGCGGACATTGTGAATATAGACCTTTATCAGCGACCCATCCCCCACGGTAACGTAACTTTCTTTACCATCTTCTAATCGTAACTCCAGAATTTCTGCCATCTCCGCCTTAAATATGGAATAACCTGCTCCTGAATCTACGAATGCTTTAAACTCCACCCTTTCTTCGCCGCCTTTAAGCCATATCGAAACGATTGGTAGGAATCTATCTCTGAATTTAAGGTAGGGTAGTTTCATAATAAAGTCACCGTCTCCTCCTCTGTTGGTATGTAGCTTATGCACACTTTTTCATCCGGATATTTTCCCTTTGCTATTTTAAAGGCATTAACCGCGGAGTTATTTATGGCTACTAATTTATCTCCAACGATTGCCACGTATTTCCCAGGGTATTTCTCAGATAGTTCCTGAGAGTGTTTCAACAGGTAATTTTCCATCTTTATCCCTCGCCTCCATTTATCCTTACTTATTCTTTATCCTTCCTTTATTTTTTCTTATTGATATTGATGATTTGTTAGTTGCTTTCAGATAGCGGATGAACCCTTGCAGCAGCTTTGTCACTTTCGTGGACCTTTCCATCAGCAAGTTGAATGTATCACCCCTCACCTCTTCCCCGCCCCCCTCCTCATTACCATATACGCACCCGCGCAAAGCAGCGAAACTGCAATAGCTGCGATTACCGTAGGAAACTCCGGAATTGCGCTCTCTTCCACGGTAAAGCTGTCATCTTTTATTATCCCTGACCACCCGGAGTCGTAGGTTGATGGTGCTGTGTCTGTCCCCTCATACACAATTGCATGCCATGTCCCCGGGTCAGCCGTATCCTGGTAGGAAGTGAAGAGACAATCAGAGCTGAGTTTACCATCTGCATCTGAATTCACAGTATCTACTTCTATTTTATGCGCATCTACTGACTTATCTCCGGGAGCATCGTAATATGCAACTTTATACTCGTGTGCTGTCGCAAATCCAGTTCCATGCATGTAAACGGTATGCTCGTCACCGCCGAAGGTATCATCCTGATTGTTATGTGCAGAATCGTTGTATGAATCCCATATTTGTTGCTGATTGGTAGACCAGGTGCCGAAGTCATGTTCCTCCCCCACAACTCCTTGTACGGTATATGTATCACTATCTCCATAGTAAGTAGCATTAGCGATTGTGTCGTTGTTCCATGCACGACAGTAGATGACCGTACCTGATGGAACAGCTCCCACATCCTTCTCAAACATCCCTTGATTCCAGAACGGCGGGCCAACGCCTTCTCCAATCCGAATCTCGCATATTAACGAACCGTCGCTGGCATCAATCAGATGGACGAGGTCGTCGGTACCTGGCTCTTCTGGACCGTCTCCCAAAAGCTTATCACCATTTTCATCCTCAACCCCTGTTGTTGAGTTTACAGTAAGTGTGTACTGAGCGATTGCCGATGGTATAAGCATCAGCACTATTAACAGTGACAATACAGTTATTGTAGCGATTTTCGTGGTTTTCCTCATTGGGGTGCACCTCTGTTAGTATACAACTATTTAAGAAACAGTATTTAAAACTTTCGATGCTTTCGAGCGTGTAGAAAAAATATTACGAGTTCCTATTTAAAAAATCATCATATAGGGAGAGTCACTCAGCAGCCTTCTGGGCTTTTTTCGCCTTGTGACTCCACCCCACCCTATTGGGGTTTATGCAAGTTCCTTCTGTGAGAGGGATCGGTGATAAAGGAAAGCGTGTAGATTATGGAGTATCAGCCTGGAAAGGATGTCTTTTCTCGCCATCTCTGGGGTACGCGAGGTCACTTCGTCCCCGTATTTGGCTATAAGCATACCAAAGGCATGCTCTTCACTGAATCTCTTCCTGAAATAGCCCGTTTTCTTAGCCCATCCGT
>PIXU01000267.1 GCA_003601795.1 Candidatus Methanophagales archaeon | reverse complement strand
GGCTTTTCGGTTGAATATGGCACCACGAACTCGTATGTGCCGTTGGATGTGGTTCGCGAGGAATACACAAATTCTCTACCCTGGTTTGTCGTTATGTTTGTTGCTATTTCAACAATCCAGTCTTTAGGAGCAGTTCCTTCTATTCTCGCTCCTTTTACATATTCGAACGTCTTCACAAAACTCACAGGCTCTATGTATTCCGGTGTCCATGCTTTTATGTTTGGTTGTCCTGTTGGAATGCCATAAAGATATACATCTAACCTTCCATCTTTCCTATTGATGTGGAACGTATTTTCATTTGTCCTGTCACGTATTGTCCATCGTGTCCCGTCGATTTTTATAACTACACTATCCTCAGAGAGCGGAAAGCCCGTCGAATTAAGCGCACTACTCAATATCTCTGGTATGGTCTCATTATTCAGTACCTCCTCTATCCCAACTCCTGCGGGCATACTGAATAAATGCCCGTGAAGAATCTGTGCTTGCGACTTCGTCCTGTTATAATCACCGGAAAAAGGTCGCCAATACATTTTCTCCTCATTTTCGTCTATAATAACCAACGGAAGAACAAAAGAGGGGGATTCGTGCACCAACCGGTAATGAGATAAGGCGGGAATGGATTTACCTTCTACATCCACACTTACACCATCAAAGAGATGCAACCGCGCTTCCATCGTATTGTAATAACGCAAAAGGGAGTTAAAGTATTCGGTGTTACCAGCCCAGACAGTTATCGCACTGAACTTTGGCGTACGACCCAACCAAGAGCATATTCCCCATGCATCCGCCATTTCTAAGTCGCTTATCACATATCTTGTACCGAGTTCATCCAATATCCAATTGGCTTCCTCTTCATTGCTTGACACAAAGAATGTGCATGCTCCTGGTCTTATCGAGCCGTTCTCATTTGTACCTCCTATACCACCCTGAAAAGGATTTGAATTAGGCATGCGATGTGCATAAAGCGTTATCACGTGTCCGTAATCCCACCAGCTCATCACGCCGTATGCGCTCGACGGATATTTGTAATCCTCATTTCGCGGTGGTGCTTCGTATAGCGCATAGTAATCTACTCCGGGATCAGGAGTGTTGTTCCTCATCCAGAACAGCGATTCATACCAGTCAGCATGGAACACAGAAGGACCCCTCATCGCGATATAATATGACCGCTCAAAATTCTCCGGCATGTTTGCAGGAAAGGGATTGGCTATATTGAGCGGGAAAGGATAAAAAATAATGAACATCACAACGAATAAAACTATAATGCGATTTGGCGTGACATATTGCTTTATCCATGCAATGCCCGTCTCAGGCACTTCTTTTTTCTTACTTTCTTCCTTCCGTCTTTGCACCTTTTCCTTCTTCTCCTTTCCGCTCTTACCCTTAATCTTCTTCTCTGCTTTCGGTTTTCTGGTCTCAGAGAAGATGGCAAAGCTCAACTGGGTTATCTGAACGGCGAACAAACCGCATAGCAGCGCCACATTTACCGCATAATAATACACAAACCGATTTTGACCAATTGGTGGGGGGCGAATACCAAACATGTCAAACATCACGCCCAGTAACATAAGGTCTATAAAGCACCAGACGAGAAACAGGGTCTCATCGGGTCTCCATTTCTTTATTACATGGTAAATAACAAGTGCAAAGGCGGCAAGCGATACGTAAAAGCAGGTAGAAAAATGGCTTAGGGCGGCGCCCAGGTCCATTGGATGCATTTCCCCTATTACCTGCATGCCCACGTTATACTTTACCCATCCCATTGCATGCATCAATGAAGCATATTGAGATGAAAACAGCACATTTAAAAAAATTAAAGCCAGTATGCCCATGCAAAATACCGCGACTGGATAAGCATAGCGGGCTATCCCTTTTCTTGTCAAAACTGTTGATAGGATGCTTAACAACAAAACCACAAGTGCTCCTATGAGGAGAGATGCTACGTGTACTGAGCTATACATCGCGGAATGCTTCAAGAAGGGTGAAATCATTAATAGTGGAATAAGAAATACCGGGACACCCACCAGGCATAGATAATCTGTGGAGTTGCCACGCAAATGTTCTATGAGGTATAGAGCGAAAAGAGCGACAAAAATGATGAAGACGAACAGGACGCACCCTTTCCAGGTGAGCGCATAAAGACCAAAAGAGAAACCTGCGAGGAGAATATAGACTAAGGGCGTTCTCAAGGATGTCAAGTCACGTTTTCTGAGATGTTCAAAAGTTATGTCGCTTCCTTTTGCTCTTTTCAGTGCTATCAGTAAAAACATCATCGTAAGCGTGCTGAACAGCACTTCGCCAACATGATGGTCCATTGCACCTAAGATGGAGCGAAACAAGAAACCAGGTAATATAGCGATTAAAAATGCAGAAAGCAAACCCACTTCCCTGCTGTACAGCTCCTTACCGATGAAATAAACCGGGAAAACAACCAGAGCACCGAGAACAGCAGGATAATATGCCCCTACGGTCTCCATTAGTATGTGCGTGGGTGCGCCCAAACCGATAAGCCAAGTAACAAATGCCGGAATCAGGTCATATAACGGAGCAAAATGGAGATGGTCGCCATGAGGGAAAAGGGTATAAGGGTCAAAATAAATCCTGTGCGGGAAATGATTGCCAAAAAGCATATTTTCTATTAATCGCAGGTGATATACTGGGTCGTCAGAGCCAAACATCACCATTTCACCGCCAAAAACGCGGTCATAAGGTAAAATCGTCCTTATAATAAGGGCGATACCAAAAATGAGATACAAAATGTTGAAAACCGGAAGTCGCTCAAGAAGTTTATGCCGTTTCACACCTTTCTCTGTCTTCGCGGATTCAAAAGTGCCGGAGAAGAAGTGGGATTTGTTCGATATAAGAATTGGCACCGCGATTATGCCGACTGCGATAAAGGACACCAAATATATCCAGTTTTCCGCAAAGAATCCTGGCAGGCTAAAGGCAGTGGCAAGGGGGTAGATAATTACAAGAGATTCAAGCAAAATTATCGAGGCATAAAAAGCCTTCTTCTTTTGAATCCAGATTCCGTATGCAATGGGAAAAGCAGAAAGAGCAAAGATGTCTAAAAGTCCTGCGGCGCTTAGTTTTGGCGTTGGCGCCGATAGCGTATAAAGAAGAGAAATAAGAGCGACTAAACCACAAAAAATAAGCAGCATTGCGGTTATCTTTACGCGAAAAGGCGTTACTTTTGATCCCTTTTTATTCTTACTCCTATTTTCCTCCTCTCGTGGCATCGCTTTACAACATATCCCTGATTCTACACTACATAACCAATAGGAATTTTTTCCTATTTTCCTGCTTTCCTATATTTCGGATGATACTTCTTTATTATGCGCTCATCTATCCGCTTAAGCTCTCCTTCAGGCAGTGTTGCCAATAAATCCCAGCCGATGTCTAATGTCTCCTCAATACTCCGGTCTTCGTTTCTGCCTTGAGTAACAAACCTGCGCTCAAACTCATCTGCGAATTCCAGATACCCTCTATCTCTACTTGTCAGCGCCTCCTCGCCTACTACCGCAACCAGGTCACGCATGTCCCTGCCTTCTGCATAACCCGCATAAAGCTGATTAGATACGCCAGCATGGTCCTCTCTCGTCTTTCCCGGTCCTATTCCTTCATCCATCAATCTTGACAGCGAAGGCAAAACGTCCACTGGCGGATACATACCTCTTCTGTGCAGGTCGCGAGAAAGGACGAACTGCCCCTCGGTAATATACCCTGTAAGGTCTGGTATAGGATGCGTTATGTCGTCATCGGGCATACTCAAAATGGGTATTTGCGTAATCGAGCCTTTTCGACCTCTTATTCGTCCCGCTCTTTCGTAATTCATTGACAAATCGGTGTACATGTATCCAGGATAGCCTCTTCTTCCGGGAACTTCCTCTCGTGCCGCGGCTATCTCACGTAACGCTTCACAGTAGTTCGTCATATCCGTAAGAATAACGAGAATATGCATATCATATTCGTATGCGAGGAATTCAGCAGTTGTCAATGCCATTCTCGGCGTTATTACACGCTCAATTGCAGGGTCATCAGCTAAATTAAGAAATGCAACCATTCTTTCGATTGCTCCCGTGCGTTCAAAATCGCGCATAAAAAATGAAGCCTCCTCATGCGTAATCCCCATAGCCGCAAACACAACGGAGAAAGGCTCTCCAGTAGTTAGTACCTTCGCTTGCCTCGCTATTTGAGCCGCAAGGACATTATGCGGCATCCCTGCACCGGAGAATATCGGCAACTTCTGTCCCCGCACTAACGTGTTCATACCGTCAATAGTGGAAATCCCAGTTTGAATGAACTCACGTGGATAATCACGTGCAGCAGGATTTATTGCATCACCCGTAACAGGAAGTTTATCTTCTGGTATCACTTCCGGACCACCATCTATGGGTCTGCCCAAACCATCGAAAAAGCGGCCGACCATATCTTGTGAAACGCTTATTCTCATTATATCACCAGTAAATCTCACCCTCGTCTTTGATGTGTCTATTCCAGAAGTGCCTTCAAAGACTTGAACCACTGCAAGCCCCTTACTTGCTTCCAACACCTGCCCGGTCTTCTCTTCTCCACCCGGTGTCACTATCTTCACTACTTCGCCATACGAAACACCTTCTACTTCTTCTACCACGATTAAAGGACCCGCTGCTTCTTTTATCGTTGTATATTCACGTGCTGAAATATCTATTGCCATTTCTATTTCACCTCCTTATCACAAAGCTGCCTCCTCTCTTCTCTTTATCAACTCAAACTCCTCTTTCATATCCTTCATTATCTGCTCGTATTTCTCCTTAAAACCTTCATTAGGCACATATTTCATCCTCGCTATGGCGTCCTTTACTCGCATCCTCTCCAGTTTCTCTACCGCTATTCCGCTCTCTATCGCTTCTATTGCGCCATTATACCATTGAAGGATGATTTTTGCCATCAGATATTGCTTTTCCAGAGAGCAGAAAGAGTCTACTTCATGATATGCGTTTTGTTGCAAAAAATCCTCACGTATCATACGAGCAACTTC
>PIXU01000268.1 GCA_003601795.1 Candidatus Methanophagales archaeon | reverse complement strand
TGGGAAGTGCAAGAGACGCGGGAGGTGCAATAGAGGTAGGAGATGTCGTTTACTCTGGTGAACACGGTCTTGATGTTTCTGTCATCATAGCGAGCGGCGTTCTATGGTATGGCTGATACTACCGCAGATGGAGGACTCATTACTGTTGCAGACGCTACATCTTGGAATGTGCCGGCGACACCTAAATTAGGACCTTATAACAAAACAAGTAGAGAAGGTACGATTGCAGATATAATAGTTGATGAACCCAAAATTACAGGCAACGTAAATGTGGGCACAACCACGACAAAGCCGCACAATGTGCCCATTCGCAGTCCTCCACCTAAAACAATCACGGGTATATTCATGGGAGGCAAGGGCTGGGATTTCTGTGGAAGGATAGATAATGCGGAGTTGTACGGGGAGAAGGGTGCTCCTCACTCAAATATAATCTATGTTCCAGATGATTATGCGAAGATTCAGTGGGCGGTGGATAATGCATCCGCTGGAAGCACGATTATCGTGAGGGATGGAACTTACACGGAGAATGTGCATGTGAATAAGCGATTGATGATTCGATCTGAGAATGGATCTGAGAATTGTATCGTGGATGCAGGTGGCAGCGGTAATGCGATTACTTTAAGCGCAGACGAAATTACGCTTGAGGGTTTAACTGCAACAAACTCAGGATGGGGAGATGCAGGGATCGAGGTAACCTCAAACAACAACACCATTACCGGCAACAATGCCAGCAACAACAACTACAACGGCATCATCCTCAGGTCTTCCAGCAAGAACACCATTTCAAGCAACAATGCCAGCAACAACTACCACTACGGCATCCACCTCTGGTATTTCTGTAACAATAACCTCATTACAAGCAATAATATCAGCAACAACAACGCCGGCATCTACCTTTACAAATCCAGCAACAACACCATTACAGGCAATACATTTGTAAATGATGGTTTTTTTGTTTCGAGTTCCTATCAAAATACCGTAGAAGACAACATAGTAAATGGTAAGCCTCTTGTTTATCTTGAGGATACATCAGATATTGAGGTTACAGATGCAGGACAAGTTATACTTGTGAATTGCAATAATATCTCGATAGAAAATCTAGATTTATCTAATACTTACGCTGGTGTAGAACTTTGGGCGACAGGAGATAGTAGGATCTCAAACAATAATGCCAGCAACAACTACAACGGCATCCATCTCTACGATTCCAGCAACAACACAATCATAAGCAATATCGTAAGCTCGAACGATGGCACGGGTATTCGTTTGGAAGGATCATCCTGCAACACTGTAAGCAATAACACCGTAAACTCAAACAACATTGATGGCATATGGGTGTTTCGGGGTGTATGTAAATCAAGTGGCAACAATATAATTACAAACAATGTCGTAAACTCAAACGGCATGACTGGTATCAGGTTGACTTCTTCAAATAATAACACCATCACAGCTAACACTGCAAACTCGAATAATGACTACGGCATCAACCTACTATCTTCGAGTAGTAACAACACAATCGCATCTAACACTGCCACGAACAACTTCTTCGGCATCTATTTGCATTCTTCCAGCAACAACACCATTTCCGGCAACAATGCCAGTAGCAACAACGACACCGGCATCTACTTCTACTCATTCAGCAACAATAACATCGTTATATGCAACACTGCCAGCAACAACCACAGGGACATCTACCCCTACAAGTCCAACAACAACAAAATCTACCTCAATAATTTCATAAACAACACCGATAATATAGATTCTTACGATTCAACCAACATCTGGAACTCCACCTTCAAAATAACATACACATACAACGGCACAACTTTTACAAACTTTATGGGCAACTACTGGAGTGATTACGAAGGAAATGATACAAATGGAGATGGAATTGGCGATACTCCTTACAGTATAGATGGAGATAAGGACTATTATCCGCTGGTGGAGCCTTTTGAAAATTACTTTCCAAAAATAATTTATGTGGATGATGATTTTGAAGATGACCCTGCAAACCACAGATGGAACACGATTCAGAAAGGTATAAACGATGCAAGAGATGGAAATACGGTTTATGTTTATGCCGGAAATTATAATGAGAACGTCATCGTGAACAAAACAATAACGCTTATTGGAGAAAATAGGGATACCACTATTATCGATGGTAGTGGAAGTGGAGATGTGGTTTTTGTGAGTGCAGATTCTGTAAATATTAGTGAATTTACCTTGAGAAACAGTGGCTCCCATGTGGACTATCCGGAGTATGATGCTGGGATTGAGCTTCGCTCTTCAAACAAAAATACAATCACAAATTGTAATATATTAACATCAGGGAGTCGTGTTGGTGTTGGTATATACCTCTTTAACTCCTCAAACAACAAAATCTCAAATTGTAATATCTCAAACAATTTTTGGTGTGGCTTTCGTCTCAGCGAGTATTCAAATAAGAATATCATCAAAAACTGCAAAATAACAAACAATGATATGGGCATTGGTATCTGGAATTCTCCAAATAACACTATCACAGGCTGTAATATATATTTGAACGATTGGTGGGGCATTTATCTATATTCTTCCCCAAATAGTAACCTTTCAAGCAATCAATTGTGGAATAATAAATGGGGCGGCTTTTATGTAAGCGGTTCTCAAAAAGAACATTTTAACCACACAATATCAGCATCGAATACTGTAAATGGGAAAGCAATTTATTATTTTTTTGACTTAAGAAATCAAAATCTGGAAAACTTAAATAATGCTGGCCATATCACACTGGCTTGGTGTAATAATATAACGTTATTAAATTGCAGTTTAATGAATAGTGATCCAATATATCTTATTTATACTGTAAATTCTACGGTTAAAAACTGCACTTTGTCCAATAATCCTCATCATGCTATCATGCTTTTTTTCTCCTCAAATAACTTCATTGAGAACTGTAATGTATCAAATAGTTCCACTGCTGTTTACCTCAGCTCTTCATCAAATAATAACATTACAAATTGTAATATATGGAACAACAAACAAGGTATCTTTCTCACTGATTTATCGAAGAACAACATTTTTGCAAACTGTGACATTTACTCGAACTATTATCATGGCATCAGTCTTCAACATTCCTCAAATAACACAGTTACAAACTGTAATATATATTCAAATGGCGTATCTGGCATCCGCTTTTATTTTTATTCAAACGACAACCTCATTTACCTAAACAATTTCATAAATAACATTGATAATATTTACTCTTCTGATTCAACCAACATCTGGAACTCCCCCTCACCAATAACCTACACGTACAAAGGCAATACATACACAAACTACTTAGGCAACCACTGGAGCGATTACACTGGAACGGATGCAAACAATGATGGAATCGGAGACACGCCTTATAGCATAAATTCCGATAATGACAATTATCCGCTGGTGGAGCCTTTTGAAAATTACTTCTTGACAACTGAAAACATATTCGACACCGGTCCAAGCCCCAACCCCTACCCATCCATCTCCGGCACGCACAACGGCACAATCACCTCAAACAAAACAATTATTGCCACAAAACTTTACACATATCCATGCGGAGGCACAGGCGGTCACACTGAATATGCTCGCATCTGGAACAAAACATGGAACGCAACCGCAACCTGGGACGGATATGCCAGCGACTGGCATAACATCACTTTTGACAACCCCGTTGTTCTTTTACCCAACAAAACCTACAACTACACTATCCGCACAGGCTCCTATCCGCAAATCCACCATAACACATCCTTACTCACACCAAACGGCTGGATAAACTGCACAAAGTTCGTGGATGCAAATGGCAAGAAATACGAGGATTGGATACCCGC
>PIXU01000266.1 GCA_003601795.1 Candidatus Methanophagales archaeon | reverse complement strand
GTCATTGATAAACAGTTGCCGGTCCGATTTGCTTACCAACCTTCCCAATTCTTCCTGGTTCATGTAAACCACCTTCTTATAGTTCTATATGCTATCATGAACCAGGTGTCATATGACACAAAGGTTAATAAGGTATTTGATGTAGAGTCGTCTGATACAGATTGCGGGAAGCAAAGTCAATCAGTACCGCAAATCCAGAACTACTATTAAAGAATTGTATTCTTGTGAAAATCCGTGTAATCTTGTGGTTATAAGAGAAGCTAAATAAATACCTTGAGTTAAATAGTAAGAAAATATCAGCGATGCCTTCTCACCACAACCGAAATAAAAATTGCCACGATGACCGCAATAAGCAAATCCCATACGTTTACAGGTATTTTTCGTTCTTCTCCTTCCTGGCTCTCATTTATTTCACCACTACTTTCACCCACACTTTCATTCGCTCCCGCCACTGCCACCGGCTCAGTCACAGATTCGTTTTGCGGCATTGATTCTTTACCTTCTTCGCCCTCTTGCTCTTCCTCCTTCTTCTCCACCAGTATCACCTCCTTTTCATCAGAAGCCCGTCCACTAATGTCCACTGCTACGTTATATCTGCCTGGTAACAGCCGTGACGACCCACTCGTATTGATGTTTGCATCCACGCTGCCGCCGTTCTTGACAAGCACAGAAGTCTTTTTTATGATACTCGCATTCTGTGAGAGCGAAATAAAAGCCTTCTCGCCTTCTCTTATGTTTGTCTCTGCCTTCACATTTATCGCATCACCTATTTCCACCGTTCCTGGTACTTTCAAACTGATTTTCGGTGTTGAAACAGTAAAGTAAGCTTTCTCGAATAGATCATCGCTGCCTGCCGAGGTTATCGCGTCCATAAGGATTGCTACTCTCTGCTCCAATGTCTTACTTTCGTCACCTGCTGCCCACTTACCATCTTTTTTTATGGCATCTGTTACCCCATCTTTTCCTTCGTAAAGAGCGATCACGGTATATCTTCCACTATCGAGTTCGCCAATATTTTCCTCCCACTCCTCATCCTCCACCGCAGTCGCCTTCGCAATTCCACCCTCCGGGAACATCACTTCTCCTTTGTGGTTCATCACGATAACGTAGACGTGGTCGGTTCCGGTAGCTTCGCCGCTTATTACCACGTCGTCACCTTCGGCTATGTTTTTCGGGACGGTCATGCTGAATTCCGGCGGGAGCAGGAGTATGCCCGCAGATGCATCTACTCCCGCTCCTCTCTGCCAGTCATCGTCAACAACATTCTCGAGAGAATAATTAGCAGAGAACTCAGCATGCTTAACCTCGTTTAATATGAAAACTTCTATTCCATGATATCCGTCGAGTTCGCCTTCCGTGTCCCAGTCCCATTCGAATTCATCATCACTTATTCGTGCTTCGCCTTTAAACACGTCTTCAATTACGAATACTGCATAATCACCGAAGTCTGAAGTTCCTTCTATATGGACAATATCGCCGACAGGGGCATCTTCAGGCAATTCTTCTAAACTCACTTCACTTTTCTTTATCTTCACATATTTTGTTTCCTTCATGCCGCAAACTTCTACTGTTATCTTATGCGTGCCGTAATCCAAATTCTCTGTGGAAATCCGCACCTTTTTCTTACCTTCCTTATCGAGAGTTACATTCTTATTCTTCTTTGAATAGTCCTTGACGGTGACGTTTGCTGTTTCCTCGTAGAACGAACTCGTTATTATTATAACAATGTCTTCGCCCTTCACAACTTCGTCATCCTCACACTCCGCCTCTAAATATCTCTTCTCAACTTCTATATCAGCATCATCGCCCGCCTCTGTGGCATAGTCCTCCAATTTTATCGTGTACCCCCCCTCTTTCATCTTCAGCTTTGAGGTATCGAAAACGAGCTTTTTATCTTTAATGCTTAGCCCTTCTATGATCCCTGTCTTGTCAGCAGTAATCACCGTTTTATTATCAGCAGCAGAAAAGGGAACAAGCTCCTTCTCCTCGTATCTTACAAGAGCTTCATAGATGTCATTGTCCTTCTCATCCTCTATTGAAAATCCTTCATCATCTTCAATAGTTAATTTCATCACTCCTTGTTTCCTATTATTCTTCTTTAATTTGAGGGTAAAAATCTCTCCCTCCTGCACCTTCTCCTTTTCTCCAACCAGTTCCACAGTTAACGAGTGCTTCTTGACTTTGAACCAGCCCCCGTAGTTATCACCGTCCATTACCCTGTAATAACCCTTCGTTGGTTTTCCGTCTGAATCCCAGACCTCACCATCGGGAACATTATCTGCTTCATCTTCATCATAAGGCTCTCCATCCCACTCGCAAGGACCTGAAACCGTCACTGTAACAGACTTGTTCAGTGTCGTGTTCAAAAAAAGGATCTTTTCGCCCTCGTAAACCTCCAATATTTTTTCTTTCTCGGCTTTATCTGGTCTATATACGCCCTTGTATAACCCGTCGAGCGCCCCTTCGTACCGCAGGACGCCGCCGATGTCCGTGTAATTCCTGTCGACAGATGTTGCAGATGCCGTGGAAGAAAGTGCGATAAGCACAATTGCGATTAGCACTACGGCAATTACTGCTGCCACACCGATGCCTTTCTTCATACGCATCCCTTCTTCCCTTCCCCTTTTATCTGTTCCTTCTCTATTATCTTCTTCCTTTTAGTGAGATAATAAAAAGGATAAAAAGGAGGATACATATAAATTTTTCTGTTTTTTCTTATTTATTAATATTTCATAACCTATACTGTTTATTTAAATATTGATTACAATAAAATTGGCACTGCCGATTTGTTGGATGGCACAAAAACGAAATATTATGACGGTGACCTCTCCATGCTTGCGGGAAAGACACATGCGCAAATAAATTCAAAGCCACTTTCAGCACTTCCGAGGCTTTAACAGGCGAATATACCGTGGAAGCAGATGACGGCGAATCGCACAAGGACACAACAACGGTAAACATCGTCCTGCCTGTGCGAGCAACACCATCGCCAACTCCTGTTCCAACAGCAACAGCGGCTCCCGTGTCATCAACGCCCATACCGACAGCACCAGCACCAACAGCAACAGCAACAGCAACACCCACGCCGACGTCAGCCGTGTCCGGATTCGAAGCGGTATTGGTGGTAACAGCGTTAATGGTGGTGTATCTGTTTGCATCAAAAAAGAAAAGAAAATAGAACTGTATTCAAGC
This sequence comes from Candidatus Methanophagales archaeon, assembly GCA_003601795.1. GTDB lineage: Archaea > Halobacteriota > Syntropharchaeia > Alkanophagales > Methanospirareceae > QEXZ01. Next base: position 229 of record PIXU01000266.1, on the reverse strand, counting down.
ATTATGATGGAGAAGGGGTTAGATTCCCTATCTCCATCTTTTATATCTTTTTTCTAAAAAGTTTAGTAAAGGTTTTTGCGCAACAAAAAAGTTTATTTATATCCTGACATTACGAGTTTTATGGGCTACAATATTTCTTTTCTCTACTAAATCGCAATCTATGGAGCATTAAGCCGCTATAATCAGCCGAAAGCTTTATACCCATGTAACCCATGTATAGGTCACATGG
>PIXU01000265.1 GCA_003601795.1 Candidatus Methanophagales archaeon | reverse complement strand
TATTATACGGTGTATCACCAATGCCGTCACTGCCAGGTATGTCTTGATTTGGTCCATGATATAAGTCTGAACCATTGTAATCGCTCCAGTAGTTGCCGCCGGAGGGGTAGCCGTTGTCCCATGAGTTATTCTCAGTGTCATCGTATGCTTGATTAGTATTATTTATGAAATTGTTATGATAGATGCAGTTGTTGTTAGAAGAATACAAATAGATACCGTAGTCATTGTTTGATTTGACAGTATTGTTGATTACAAGGTTATTATTACTTAAATAATACACCCAGATGCCGCTGTAGTTGTTCGAACTTGCATTGTTGCTAAGTAAAGAGTTATTGCTCGACCTAGACAGGCTTATACCTGCGCTACTGTTCAAAAAGTTATTATCCATAAGGACATTCTCAGAGGACACCCATAAGAATACGCAACTGGCGGAATTAGAAGAGGCGATATTATCGGCAATAATATTTCCGGAGGAATGATCCAAATAAATCCCAAAATGATTTTTTAATACCGTGTTACTTGTGAGCCTTGAATCTTCCGTGAACGATAAGCATATGCCATCTCCTCCACTTACGTTGTTGTTTGAAATTGTTATATTCCTACTCCAAGCAACTGTTAGGTGAGTCGTATCCAGATTCTGGATGACTTGATCATGAATATTGTAGTAATAATAAACAGGCTTTCCATTAACAATGTTAGACATATTAATAGAATTATCAAAATGGCTCTTCTTCCATCCATTTATGTTTATGCTGAGAGTGTTATTTAAGGCGATGTTGGCGATAAGGGTATTGTTAGATGAATAGTAAAAGCAGATGCCCATATAGTTGTTTAAGACCGTATTATTGATTAGCGTGTTATTAAATGAAGAGTGCAAGTCTATACCATATGTGGGAAATTCACACGCATTTACAGAATTGTTTTTAAGTGTGTTATCAAATGAATAACTTAAGTAAATGCCTATATATTTGTTTGAGATTATATTATTAACAATCACATTTTTGCCTGATTTAATTTTAATACCACAATCAGGATCGCCCTCATTCCAGTTAGAGCCACTATTAGTAACCTTAAATCCATCAATAACACAACCATCAGCTTCAACAGTTATTCCACTCCCACTACCACCAGCATCCACAACTGGCATGCCAACTCCCTTAAGAGTGAGTGATTTATTCACCACCACATTCTCGTAATACGTTCCAGCATCCACGATAATGGTGTGCCCATCTATTGTCGAAGAGTCATTTATTGCATCCTGGATCTTTGAGAAATTCTTTCCCGTGTTTATGTTATGGACTGGAAGTTCTGTTGGTGCAAAGTAATTCTCCCATGGCACTATCAGCGGATAGTTGTCATCATCTCCATCTATGCTATAAGTAATATCTCCTATTCCGTCGTCGTTTGCGTCTGGCCCTGTGTAATCATCCCAGTAGTTGCCTGTGTAGTTTTTGTATGGTTTTTTATTGTAAAAATAGCTTATTTTTTCTGGAGAGTTCCAAGTATTTGTTGAATAGAAAGAATAAGCATTGTATTCATTTTTTATGAAGTTATTAAGAAAAATTCTATTCTTATTACTATTTGATTCTAAACGGATGCCACAAAAGTTGTTTGATATGTTGTTGTTTGATATGGAATTATAGAGCGATGAAGATACTAAATATATGCCGCGCCAGTAGTTATTCGATATGTCGTTGTTCGATATGTCGTTGTTAGTTGAATAATACAAGTAGATGCCATTATAGTTGTTCGATACTTTATTATTTGTTAAAGTATTGTAGTTGTTTAAATGAAACAAGTAGATGCCGTCATCGTTGTTTGATATGCTGCTATTTGATATGTAGTTGTAGCTCGAAGCATACAATTGAATGCCGACGGTGTTGTTCAATGTGATAATATTTGTTATAGTGCAATGGTCAACAGTGCTAAGGCGTATTCCTGTGGAACCTGTTGCCCCTTCCACCGTAAACCCTTTTATATTCACGCAATCCGCAGTTATCGCAAACACAGGATAATTTGAATTTGCCGCCTGAATAATGCAATTCTCAGAACCATTCTCAGATTGAATCGTTAATTGCTCATCCACGTTTATGTTTTCGCTGTATATCCCATCCCTCACGATGATGGTGTCGCCAGGGTCTGCCGCATCCACTGCAGCTTGGATTGATTCTCCGGGATTAACATAATGCGTTGTTCCACTTGCGCATCCAACACTTACGCCTAATGCCAGCGTTGCGAATAGAACAGCGAACGCCGATACCATTCCAAATTTTCTTCTTTCGCTTTTCATTTTTCTTTTTCACCTCTAACCAACCAATACAATTCTAACATCTCTCCACACGCATATCCCCTTTTTCATTCGGTTTAGACAAGTTCTTTTCCATTTAAATCACCCTTTCATTTCCTTTTTCCTCCTAATCAAATAAGTCACAGCTAACAATCCCGCAATTGCAAATAAGCTTCAAATCCGGGTATTACCACTTCTCCTCGCCTCCCTTTTTATCCTCTTTTTGCACATCGGGCGCAGTCGGGTACATTACCCGATTTTTATTATAGGAGAATGATGATATATAAAAGTTTTTCGATTCTTTATATGTTATCCATTTGGATAAAAATTATTAGCAAAATAGGAATAACTGCATACACCTGCCCTCCCCTCTAATTCACTCCAACCTAATTGCAGGTATCCAGTCATAATAAACCCTTCCATTCGCATCTGTGAATTTAGTGCATGTGATTTTGCCATCTGGCGCTGTTAAAGTCCTATTGTGATGAATTTGCGGATAGGAGCCTGTGCGGATGGTGTAGTTGTATGTTTTGTTGGGTAAAAGAACAACGGTCTTGTCGAAGGTGATATTATGCCAGTCGCCTGCGTAACCTTCCCAGGTTGCGGTGGCGTTCCATGTTTTGTTCCAGATACGTGCATATTCGGTGTGACCGCCTGTGCCTTCACAGGGGTAGGTGTAAAGCTTTGTTGCGATAACAGTATGATTTGGTTTGATTGTGCCAGTGTGGTTTCCCATTATGCTTGGATAAGGATTGGATGGCGAGCCGGTATCAAAGATTATCAGCTCGTTATAGAAACTAAAATCAAACAAATCCTCTTCTGTGAGCAATTTATCAACACATCCTAAATCTTTCATCAGAAGTCTG
>PIXU01000264.1 GCA_003601795.1 Candidatus Methanophagales archaeon | reverse complement strand
GATCCTCTAAGGGATCATGAAAAAGACGAGGCTCTTATTGCCTTATTTTCCTTATAGTATTCCTTTCTTGTCAGAACCCAGTAGACTGATTCCGCCATGTGACGGGCTGTTGCGACGATTGCCACTTTTTCCCCTCTCCTCGCTTTTATTTTATTGTATATCCTCTGGAAGCGATTTGGTTTTGAAGAACGGACTGCTGCCCTCGCACTCTGAATGAATGCCCACCGAAGGAACCCATTGCTATGCTTGCTTATGTGTCCATATCTCGTATAATCTCCTGATTGCTCCACTTTTGGCGCCAGTCCAGAATAACTAACCATACTCTTCGGATTGCTGAATCGCTCTATCTCTCCCAATTCGCTTTGCATTAGAAGGGCATTGTGGTATCCTATGCCGGGGATGCTCATCAGTTCCAACTCAGTTATTACGAGAATCTACTGCAGATGCAGTGTTAAATTACGATGAATCTAAAAAGAAAGTTAGGCAAGAGCTTGCATCTTTTGCATGGAATTTCTCAACAGCACTTTTTTATAAAGGAAATGGTAAGCCGTGAGGACTTGCAAAACTAAAACAAGATACTTGTTATGTAGGTATATCTTTTTACATAATCTTCTCCTTATCTTACACTTTATATTTTTGCATTTCATTCACAAAAAAGTAGAGAGGTGTTTTTCAGGGATGAAAGAAAAAGAGATATGGATAAAAGCAGATGCTGAAGTGGGAACGTGGGAGGAAAGAAAGTCAAGGATTACCTCGGGCTTGGAATCCGGCGTGGATGGAGTGCTTGTGGAAGATGGGGATGTAGCAAAGGTGAGGGCGTTGGGTCGTATAAAAATAGCCGCATTTGAGTCCGAGTCTAAATTTAACGGAGAAGCGGATGTGGTTGTTTACGGGAAAGGAAGCGAAGGGGATGGAACAAAACCGATTCCTGCAGAAATAAGCGAATCCAGTATTTTAGCTGCATTGAAAGAGACCTTTGGCAGCAAAATCAATGCAGGGTATGTGGAGATAAGGGGTAAGGGGTATGAGCGATTTGCAGTGGATATTGCGGATTACTGTAATTATGTGATAGTAGTAGGAAAGGATTGGAAGATAATACCGCTGGAGAATATAATTGCGGAATTGCAGCATAAGGAGGCAAAGGTGATAGCAGGTGTGCAGACAGCAGAAGAGGTGAGGACGGCATTTGAAACTCTTGAATATGGTGCAGACGGCGTTCTCCTTGATACTGACGACCCTTCTGAGATAAAAAGAGCAGTAAAGATAAAAGAAGCGAGCAGGATGGGTAAGATTCCTCTTTCCACCGCGAGGATAACACGCGTGGAAGAACTAGAAATGGGTGACCGCGTGTGCGTGGATACCTGCTCACTGATGAGCTTAGGAGAGGGAATGCTGGTGGGTTCGCAATCTTTTGCGTTGTTCCTTTTGCATTCTGAATCGGAGGAGAGCCCTTACGTAGCTGCGAGACCGTTCAGGGTGAATGCAGGCGGCGTGTATGCTTACGTGCTGGTGGGTGAAAAGACGAGGTATCTGTCGGAGTTGAAGTCCGGGGATAGCGTATTGATAGTGGATGCAGAAGGAAATGCAAGGAAAGCGGTGGTTGGCAGGGTGAAAATAGAGAAGAGGCCGCTTATGCTCGTGGAAGCGGAAGTAGAAACAGGAGGCAGGGGGAAGAGGAAATGCAGTATTATACTTCAGAATGCAGAAACGATAAAGTTGGTGGGTAAGGACAAAAAGAAGCCGATTTCGGTGGTTGATTTGAAGGAAGGCGATGAGGTTCTGGTTCATGTTACGGATGCGGCGAGGCATTTCGGGATTGCGGTAGAGGAGATGGTGATAGAGAAATAAACTGAAAACCAAAGATGAACCACTACATCCATTTATTAACTTCTGGCGCTGTAATCAGCTAATTAATTATTAAAACAAAAAATTTGCTTTTTAAAGTGGATGAAAGAAGCGATACTCGGTGCAAAACATAAAAGCATAAGAATAAAAGAGCTGAAGAACTACGGCTCTTCCCGTCGCCCTCTATATACCATAGCGGTAGAGATAGAGCTAACAGTAAGTGAAAGCCCTGATGCGCTTCATAAAATTTTTACCGGCTCAGGGCTAATAACAAGAGAAACAGTACCTTTTGAGGTGGTGTCGAATTTTAGAGGCTCGGCAGGCGATAAAACTTTTTATTCCGCACTTGTCGTGCATGAGGGCATCACGAAAAAATACGAAGTGGTGGCAAGGGACACCGGTGGTTTTCTCAGGACGCGTATAAAATACGAGCCGGTGGTGTATCCAGAAGAACTTCGGTTGACGCATCCTGCGGAGTTTTCGCGAATGAACATAGAAGTGATAGAATGGGAACTTCATAACTACAAGCATTATTTTATGCTTCTTATTGCATCCAAGCGATATGAGAGCTTTGACATGTGGGTAAAAAGAGAAAGAGGAGAAGGAGAGGCTTCTGGGTTTACATCAATAAAGGTAAACCTTACAGAATCAGAATTAAGAGAGAAGAAAGCACCTTGTTCGTGGTATCTGAAGCGGGTTTCGGTATTTGAAGGCATTGACATGGAAGAAGAAGTGAGGAGAAAAATCGAAATGGGATAAGATGGGGGTGGTATATGCAAGAAAACTTTAATTAGTCAAATTAAAATTAAAGAAAAAGTTTGAAAATCTTAAGGAAATAGAATCAAAAATCTAATTGCATCAGCACAAACAAATCTTGGTTGGGAACCTTAAAGATTGGAGTAATAAAAATGGAAGAAGAAATAGAACTCGTATTGGATAAATATAGAAGTGCGGGTAGGATTCTCGCAGAGGTAAGAGAAGAAGCGGTAGAGCGAATAAAAGAAGGAGTTGCCTTGTTAGAAGTTGCCGAATTCGTGGAGAACAGCATAAGGGAAAAAGGTGCGCAGCCTGCATTCCCTTGTAACATATCAAGGAACGAAGAAGCGGCACATGCCACTCCTTCAATAGACGACAAGACTGTATTTAGCAAGGATATTGTAAAACTTGATATTGGTACCCACATAGATGGTTATATTGGTGATAGTGCGGTGACTGTGGATTTAAGCGGCAACAACGAAGGACTGGTGAAAGCGTCCGAAGCGGCGTTAAACGAGGCGATAAAGATAATTCGTGCTGGTATAAGCACTATTGAGATAGGAGAAGTAATTGAGAATACCATAAGAGAGCATGGGTATAAACCCATTGTCAATCTAAGTGGACACGGACTCTTAAGATACAATTCGCATGCTCCACCAGCAATTCCCAACGTGAAGTATGAACACGGGGTAATACTACGAGAGAACGATGTCATTGCAATAGAGCCATTTGTAACGGATGCAACGGCTGCGGGGAAGGTGGTAGAAAGTGGTAATGCCGAGATATATAGTCTGATAAAAGCGAAGCCGGTCAGGTTGAGAGAGGGTAAGAAGCTGTTGGAGGAAATAAAGAAATATCAAGGGCTGCCTTTCGCCAAGAGGTGGCTACCGAGGGAGAGGCTTGATTTAGCACTGCGAACGTTAGAAAACACGAAAGGGGTATTAAGGGATTATCCAGTATTGAGGGAAGAGGGGAATGGATTAGTTTCACAGGCTGAACATACGGTAATCGTGAAGGAGGATGGCTGTGAGGTGACAACCAAATAATATGAAATACAAAACATGTTGTTTAACCTATCCAAAAGATGATGATAGAGATAGACGGCACCTATGGGGAAGGTGGCGGACAGATCATAAGGACTGCAATAGCTCTTGCTGCGATAACAGGAAAAGACGTAGAAATAAAAAATATAAGAGCAAACAGACCAAATCCTGGACTTTCAGCGCAGCATTTGCATGCTGTTAAAGCGGTGGAAAAACTGTCTGGTGGCAAAACAGCAGGACTGGAGTTACGTTCACCTCGGCTAAAATTCTTACCTGGCGTGCAAAAAGGATTTGAAGGTGAAATAGACATAGGCACTGCGGGAAGCATAACTTTACTATTGCAATGTCTTATTCCAGTTGCTCTTTTTGCGGATGAGCCAACGAGAGTAAGCATAAAAGGAGGAACGGATGTGAAATGGTCCCCTCCAATAGATTTTTACAGCGAGGTGTTTCTCAAAGCCATTCACGAGATGGGCTGTGATGTGCATCTCAATATGAAGAGGAGAGGTTATTACCCAAAAGGTGGGGGATTGGTGGAAGTGAGAATAGCCCCTTCGCATCATTTAAAAGGAATTGTTTTACTGAAGAGTGAAAAAGAAGGCATCATAAAAGGCGTTTCTCATTCCTGCGGTCTTCCGGCGCATGTAGCAGAAAGACAAGCGAAGGCAGCAGAAAGGATATTAAATGAGAATGGATACGATACAGAGATAAAAACAGAGATAGAGGATGGGGATAAGAGGACGACGGGTTGTGGCATAACTTTATGGCGTGGATACAAAAGTGGTAGTGCATTGGGTGAGCGAGGGAAGAGGGCGGAGCTCGTTGGCGAAGAAGCGGCGAGAAACATCTTAACAGAATTGGAATCCGTCTCATCTGTCGATATACATCTTGCCGACCAGCTTATCCCTTATATTGCACTTGCATCTGGCAAATCAGAGCTAAAAGTGCGTGAGATAACGAAGCATCTGGAAACGAACATGTACGTGACGAAGAAGTTTTTGGATATTGAATTTAAGATAGGGAAAGAGGGAGATGTTTTTGTGATTAGGAAGGGGTAGTATCCTGATTCTTATTAGCTTCGTTCTTAGCGTAATTGCTCAATATCCAGTGGGTCTTAAAAAATTTAATCGAAAGTTTTTTTTTATAAATATAAATAAAAACAATTTTTAGAAATGAGATAAGAAGAAAGGGGGAATAAAATGAGCGGGCAAACATCTGATGCAGGTGGAAAAGGGGACACGATTAATATTTTCAAAATAGGAAGTCTGTGGTGCTTCAAATATTTTTTCGGCAATCGGGAAATCTTCATGGATTTAGCGGATTATTACCACCGTGATAAATACAGATTTGAGCTTAAAAGCGTTGGAGAGAGGAATAAAGTAATGAAGTACCTTGAAGAAAAAGGGTTTGAAATCTCCTTGATCGAGGATACATCCGAATATACTGTGAAGATAGACAGGTTTAAGAAGTACGCACCAATACTGAAGAATTCGATTGATTCCACAGAGAAGGAAAAGGAGAGGGTGTTTATAATGAAAGATTTGGCTTCGGTGGAGGAAGCGATAGCGAAAGGCGCGGAGAAAAGTTAGAGAAGGATTAAAGATAGTCCTTTGTTTCTCCATTAATTTCTTCAACGGTGCTTTTCAGCTCAGGAAGTGGTTCCCCCAATTAATTATCAACACGGACACTTAAAGTTAATTGTTGCGTGAACACGCAAGAAGTTCCCTACTTTAGATGCCGAATAAGCTACTAACGTCCGAATCATACTGATGATCGGCACATTCCTCTCCAACTTACCCCAAATTACCTTCAAATTGTGCGCTGTACATACCAGATTATGCTCTATCCTAACCTTTTCTATTCCACGTGTCAGGAGCTCACGGAACTTCAGATTCTGCTTTATGTTACCGAATGGCCATTCAACAGTCTCCTTACGCTTTTTATACATCTCCTTACCCGTCTCGACCGCATCTTAGCTGCCATCCTACGGCGTTCACCCTCGTAGCCGTCACTGGTAATTGTTCTTATTTTGCCTTCACCAGCGCACTCCACGGGCATTCTGCACAGTTCCATACACCTGCTTACCGTTATACTCATACTCGCCCTTTCTGCTGAGTATCTCGCCATTGGGACATAAAAACTGGTCTGTTTCTTCGTCATAATCGAACGAATCCTTCGAAAATGGGCTCAGCTTTGGCTTATTTCCCTTTATCTCCCCCGCCTGCTTGCGGTCGGGAATATAGCCGTCTAACCCTTTCGTCTCCAGGTATCACAGGTTAGGACCACTGAAATATCCATTATCAAAGCTCATTTTCGCACCTTCCGGCAGTTCCCCCACATTTTCCTGCGTACTATTCACCTGCGGCTCTAACTGCGCGTGGTCTAAACTTTTAAAAAAGTTTAATCAAAAATGCTTCGCAGTGCAATCCTGTGTAACGTTATTGGCGACGATTATCCCGGAATCGTGATCTACGGTGTTAAAGTAAGCTCGCGCAGCAATGCACCGTAGGGTTACTCGTTACATTTTCTAAAAACACTCCAAGGAGTAGATAATTGGAACTCGAATACTCGTGCCGCGAGCCCGGCTCAAACTTTAGCCCCCTTATTGCGAATCAAAATCGTTAATCCAGCCATGTCGTATAACGGTACCGGTGTAAAAGAAGTTCGGCGAAGCCGAATTTAGACGGAGCGAAGCGGAGTCCTTTACACCGTGTTAAGTGAAGTTGCCAAAGCCAAATGGTTTTAATACTTGATTTCCTCACTCTTGCAATCATACTTTGGCATTCTGTGAAGATAAATCCACTGGTCAAAAGTAGATTTTGGAATATTCAAAGCATTCATTATCTCCTCTCTTGAAGTACCTCTCCTTCTCATCTCCAAAGCTTGTAAATACACTTCCTTTGGATATCTACCACGAGTTCTTATCTTAAAGTTTACATTGATTTCGTTTTTTTCACACGGCTTTATAATTTCCAAAAATGCAAGCTTCTCTTTATATGTGCCCAAAAGGTTGATCTCGTAAGCGGTTTTTCTTCTTCCTTTCTTTTGAATGGTATATACCGAGGTCTTAAATCCGATTTTCTCTATTAATTCTTCAACAAATTCTACAAGATATTTGTTTGTATTCGATATTGTTAAACTCACAGAATGTGCTCCGTTCCGTTTTAAACTTCCCTCGCTCTCATAAAAACCTCTGAGAAAAGCTATAACATACTCTTTTGTTTTAATTAACTCTTTCAATTTATTGATGTCTTCTCTTAGTTTCTTTACCCATCTTACCAATTCGACTGAACATGCATAAGTTCTCCATTGTTTTTTCCAATGTGACGGGCCTTTTCTTTTTTCAATATCCGTAGTTACTGTGTATCCTAATTTTTTCAAAGCATTTTCAAATGAACGATTAAATGTCTCCGAAGTTGTTGTTAGTTGTACATACCAGCTTGTTTTTCCATAATAAGCACATCCATCTCCAAATATCACTCCCAAAACATAAGCCAAATCTTCGTTCATTTCTGGGAGTTTTATTCTATTTGGGTGATGTATCATCAGGGCTTCTGAATCAGTTCTCCTCTTGACATCGAGCTTCTTCATCCAGTAGAAGACCGTTCCCTTATCAACACCCTCTTCTTTCGCTATTTGGTCAATTGACCTATCATGTTCCCAATACCTGTTCTCCAAATATTCCTTCTGTTGGTATCTTTTCATGCTATTCACTTTGTGAAATTTGTTTGTACAACTTTTTTGATAAGTTCTTGAATCTCTTCATCCTCAAACGCTCTCGCATAAACTTGAACAGAATAACATAACATTTTAGCAAAGTGTTTCTTGGAAATGTCTGTTCCTATAAGCATTCTCACTGTAATATCTTCCAAATAAAAGGTATCAATATTTTTTCTGTACATCTCTCCATCCATGTTTATTCCAATATTCCCTTTTAGCGGATTCCAAGTGCATAAAACCACATGATCTTTATCAAAGAAATCTTCTCTTTTCACCGGAACTTCTACTGAGTGGCATTTACCGCTAAATGCGTAAATTTTCAGAATTAAATTTGATTTACCATCGTGGAAATAATAATTCTTAGAACCCCAAAATGCGAAGTATCAAGCCACCATTTTGCAAAGGGATGATATTTGCTTTCTTTTTCATAGAATAGAACATACTTCCCATATTTTCGCTGTAACTTTCTAAGATACTCCTCGTATTTCCTAATCTTATCATCGATCCAATCTTTGCCAATTTCTTTAAGAAGCATCTTTTTTGCTTCTTCGTATTGTTTATGCATTTTTTACCTTATTTGGACAAAGGGCAATTTCACTTAACGGTTCGCGGATAAAAGAAGTTGCCGCAGAGTTCCGAACCCCGCCAAAAGATTCTTTAATTATATTTATTCCTATCTATGAATATGAATCGGAATTGTTCATATTTTCTACCTTTTTCTTTTCTGGGTGAGATGTATTACTATTCCTACAATAACACCTACAACACATGTTACTGCCACTCTTTCCTCCATAGGAAAGTTAGTTGCACCCGATATTCCCCCCGCAATTGCTCCGACGACTCCTCCCATGACAGCTGCTTTTTTGTTTATTTTCATTTTATCATTCTCCTTTTTAAAATTTCATAATATTAAATATTTTTTCTTTTCAAAGGCGGGGTTCGGAATTTCATATAACTTCGGTAATATATCCACCCAAATTGGGATTATATCCGAAAACCTCATTTTCAGTCAGCTTTCTTCATTTTATGCTTTTACCTTTCTTCTTCATCTTCACTTTCACCTCTTCTACACCCCTTCTTTTATATTTCTTTCTCTCTTTGCGCTCCACATACCATCTCAATATCCCGGCGTTTAGCAGCCAGGTATTCAACAAATCCATAGTGAGACCGAACAAAAGCACAACAGAAATGGCTCTTAATATGTAAATATCGAGATAGAAGGAAACGAGGAACATGGCGAATACCGCTGACAAGGTAGTAGAAGTCATCGTTATACCTGTTCTCATAGCATTTCTTACCTTTTCGTTTAATTCGCCTTTCTTACGAAGCAGATTAGTCGTCAGTAAGATATCAGAGTCCACGGAATAGCCTATAAGCATAAGCAACGCCGCTACCGTGCCAAGTGATAGCTCCATTCCTATTACGTTCATACAGGCAACTGCGATAATGATGTCAGAAAAAGCGGCAAAAATTACTGCTAACGATGGTATAAAAGTTCTGAATACGATGAAGACAACGATTGCCATCAGAACAAAAGCGATTGTCAGAGCGCGTAATGCCTGGGTTTGGTATTGTTTGCCGAACACGGGACTTATACTCTCTATTTCATAGGTTCCAACGCCATATTCTTTGTTAAGCATGTCAATCAGCAGGTCATACTTTTGTGAAGAACTTGTCAGATCGAATTCTATCCTCCTCTCATTACCCACACCCGTATTTGCTATGAGGGTAACGGGGTAATCGGAGAATTTTGCGATTAGCTCTTCTCTTGTTTCGTCTGTGGATATTTTCACCCACGTTCCGCCCCTGAAATCCATCCCTAAGTGTACTGGTGAATTTATACTTAGCTGTGTGGAGGTGAGCAAAGCTAAAGAGACGAGCAAAATGATTAGAGGTATGGCAACCAATTTCTTCACAGAATATTTCGTTATGTCTATTTTTTCAAACAGGCTTTCTTTTTCTGACATGCACACTCAAAAATTATTTATATTTACTTAAATAAAACTTTTCTCCACAAGAGCTTAGGGGCTAAAACCTATTATTCTCGACTTCCCGGGCGGCAGAAGGCTTAATATCTTATCCTGTGTTGCTATTCGCTTAATTTCCTCTTTCTTTTCATCCTTGGCACTATCAATAAAGATTTTCACAATTTCCTTTGAAAGCTCGTTCTTTTCCAAATCATCTCCGGGCACAAGTTCTATAAAATTATCCAACTTGCTCTTTTGCGAATCAGAAGGAGGGCATGCAATCAATCGCTTTTTGTCCTTTTCAATACCTATACACAGTCTCAATGCCGCCTTGAAATACTTCCTCTTACCTCGCACCACAAAACTTCCCTTCTTTATATACTCCCCAGACGGTGGTGTCTTGCTTACCTGCTCGCCGGTAACGCAATAACACTCGCCTTCATAGAACCCGTATTTCCACAAGCTGGAATAAGAGGTTGCGAATTGTGCTATTTCCTTTAATCCTTCCTCTGAAACGTCTTTTCCTCCTGTTTTCGCGATTACCACCGGCGCACCTTCTGCCTGGGTATGGAAAAAGAGGTCATTGGGTTCCATATACTTCTTGGCAAGTATTTCATTGGAGGTTGCGTCTTTTCCGCCTATGACGAGAAAACCATCTGAAGTCCAAAACCATCTGAACCGCTCATACCACTCCTCCTTTTCTCTCCTAACTTCTTTTCTCCTCGGGATCAACTCCTCCTCCACCCTTACCTCTTTCTCTTTCTCCCGGCTTATCTTAGCTTGCGTCTCTTCTATCGCTCTCTCTACACCAGCTCTCTTCTTTCTGAATACTTTTGCCTTCTCATAATACGCGTTTGCATTCTTGTGCAGAGAAACAGAAGTATCAATCTCCAGCGGAATACCAGTATTCGGCAGCGTCAAAGTAACGACTTTCTTTTTTTCTCCCATTTCACGCAGAATATCTACTATCTCGGTGTAGTGTGCATAGATCAACTCGCCCTTTTCTATGCATTCCTTCTCTCTTTTTTTGAACTTGCGAAGTGCCCGGGCTTGCTCCTTTAAAATCCGCTCATACTTTCCAATCTCCTTTTCACGCTTATCAATTGCTTCTCCTTTTATCCCTTCTGCTATTTGCGTTGTGAAAAAATCATCCACGGCGTCATTAAAAGAGGAAAAAAACACTTTTTCTTTGGTTTCATAGATGCTCAGCTCCAAAGGCAGAACATCTACTTTTTCTTTTCCTTCCTTTTCCAGCACGATGTGTGCTCTAAGCTTGGATTTGTCATTTGTTATTAAAGGCTCAAATATGTCAAGTATTGTCTCATGGATAGCTTTTATTTCGTTTTCTGTGAGTTCATTTGCCTTCTTTTTCTTTTCCACCCCTGCTTTTTCGCACAATTCTTCCGCATATAATCTTCCTAAACCCAATTCAGATGCAAGAACCCTGAGGATGTCTTTATCATGGGCGGATTTGCACAAATCCATCAAATCATACTCGCTCATTTTCAAGGGATTTCCTCTCGAAGGCGGTCGTTTATAATTCTCACCCACTTTTATTTTCCTTGATGCGAAACTCTTTCTTTTTAATGGCAGCAAAATCTTCCCAGTTTCATCAATAACTACCACGTTCCCTCTCGGAAGCAACTCTGCGATCAAACTGAGTTTTTTATCCCACCGCTCTATCGTTATCTCAACTATCCTATCGAAGTCGAGTTGCCGTATTTGTGAAATCCTGCCACCGCCGAGATGCTTCCTGAGGAACATTGAGAAGCTGGAGGGCATTCTTGGCGAAGGTCGCTTATATTTAGTGATGTGAATTCTTCTTCCGGCTTCGATAATCAAATCAACCCCTCCTCTGTCTTTTTGATGCAGCTTTAGTCTTATTTCTTCTTTACCGAGTTGATATGCTTTCACAACTCTTGCCCCTGATAGCTGCTCTTGTAGTTCAGTAACGAGAGCTGCTATGTCTACACTGCTCATTGAGTCCTTCATATCAGACTATCTTATAACTTTTTGTAGCTTCGATTCGATTTGAAATTTGGCTTTCTAATATCTAATAAGAGCTTAGAAATAATCACCCACTCGTTCTACTGCTCTTGCAATGAGTTCAGCGCATTTATCGAGATCTTTTAAGCTTAACAACTCCACAGGCGAATGAATGTATCTCGTGGGCACACCGATTACGCCAGTAGGTATGCCACTTCTGGTAAGTATTATTGCCGTGGCGTCGGTCGTGCCGCCTTCGGATACGCTGAGCTGGTATTCTATATTATAATGAGATGCGGTCTCTTCAAGCCATTTCAACACAGAGCGTGGCGTTATTATACCACGACCCGCAGCATCTGAAATGGTAATTACAGGACCCTTCTCCATTTCTACCGTCGTGTCTTTCTTCTCTATCCCCGGATGCCCCCCTGCTATATCGGTATCTATTGCAATCGCCACATCGGGGTTGAGTTCGAATGCAGAGGTTCGTGCTCCTTTCAACCCTACTTCCTCCTGCACCGTGCCTACTGCATAAACCTCGAATTTGGTATTTGCCCTTTTAAGTGCTTCTATCATGGTCGCAATCCCGGAACGATTGTCAAAGGCTTTGCACGTGACTCTTTCGTTTTTAAGCTCTACCAAGTGCCTATCTATTGTGATGGGTGTGCCAATAGAGATGCCTGCTTGCTCCACCTCTTTTTTGCTTCGTGCACCCACATCTATGAACATATCCTCGGATTTTACCACCTTCTCACGCTCTTCGCGCTTCATTTTATGCGGTGGTTTTGAGCCGATAACACCGAACACCATACTGCCATCAGTGTGCAAAATCACCCTTTGGTTAAGCAGCGTCTGGTCAAACCAGCCACCAATGGTGGAGAATCTTATGAATCCCTCATCTTCTACATGCTTCACCATAAGTCCGATCTCATCAAGGTGCGCAGCAATCATGACCGAAGGTTTCTTACCATGCTTCGTCGCTATTAGATTCCCCAACTTGTCAGTCTTTATTTCGTCCACATACTGCTTTATCTCCGCCTCTACAATTTCCCTTATTTCGTCTTCGTAGCCTGGAACACCATGTGCTTCTGCTAATTTTTTCAGCAATTCTTTCATTTCACATTTCACTAAGTTTTAGTTAGTCCCGCCTCCCGGATTTGAACCGGGGACATCGCGGTGTCCGCGCGCGGTATGCGACCTTTGGGAGGTGGTCAGAAATTCACACTACAGCCGCGCACTCTTCCAAACTGAGTTAAGGCGGGATTGCATTTTTGTTAGATATTATCCATTTTAATATATAAATAATTTAATAAGGCGGAGTGAAGAGATGATGCAAAAGTTCAACTTCTACTTCTTCGCCTTCCTCTATTATTCCTTTCCCTTTCTCTACGAATATATATCCATCCGCATTTGATAGAGTTGTAATTGCACCAGAGCCTGAGAGGATAGGATACACGAAGCCTTCTTTTGGTGTTTGTTCCTTTTTCGCAAGCTTTACAAGCACATATTCATTACGCCCGTGCTCGGAAAAAATCCTAAGCGCTGCCTTCGCTCTTATTCGCCTTTTTACCTCCTCTCGATTGTGCGAATGATTGCCCGATATTGCGCGCAGCAAAGGATTAACGAAAAGGTTGAAGGAGATCAATGCAGAAGTTGGATTACCGGGCAAGCCAAATATAGGCTTCTCTTGGACCATCCCGAGCACGAAGGGCTTTCCAGGTTTTATATCAACGCCATGCACGATAATCTCGCCAAGCCCTTCTATTGCCGTGGGCAGCACGTCACCAACACCCGCAGAGGTCCCCCCCGTAATTATTATCACGTCAGCACCGGTGGCAAGCGATTCCTTGAGCTTCGTTGATATCTCTTCCAGGCTATCCGGAACTATTCCAAGGAATAAAGGAACGCAGCCACAGCCTATAACTGAATCCCTGAGTGTTTGTGCATTGACGTCGTATATCTTACCGGGTTTAAGGTCTTCTCCAGGCGCTACTAATTCGTTTCCTGTGGATATAATTGTCACTGACGGCTTTTTGCGAACAAAAACTTCATATATCCCACAAGCAGCCAGAACACCGGTCTCTTTCGGCGTCAAGATGGTTCCATCTCTTAATATCTTCTCTCCTTGTTTTATGTCTGAGCCCGCGGGCATGATGTTTTCCGCAGGAGCTACGGGCTTATATATCTTCACCTTATCCCTGTACTCTTGCGCATTTTCCACTTTTACGACCGCATTCGCTCCTTTTGGAATCGGTGCACCGGTAGCTATACCTATGCAATAGCCCTTTTCTAAGCATTCCGATTGCGATGGGGACTCACCTGCCTGGATATAGCCCTTTATAATCAACGTAGAAGGATTATTTTCATCGGCATAGAATGTATCGGAGGCTACAACGGCATAGCCGTCCATCGTAGAGCGATCGAAGGGTGGGATATTGCGCGGGGAAAAAATATCGGTAGAAGCAATTCTACCGAGTGCTTCCTCTATTTTCACTATCTGCTTCTCAGCGGCGATTTTTTTCGCCAGTTTCACGCAGAGATCTGCGATTAGCTTTTCTACTTCTTCTTTCTCGGTTATTTCTAAGAACTGCTTCCCCATCAAACTTTCTAAAAGAAAGTTTGAACAAAGAGAATAAAAAGTTATTTGTTATTTATTTTATTCAGTTTGTTTCGCTGTTTCTTCTTCGGATTTGGAGCTTGTCTCGATCCGGTATCCCAAAGCAGCGAGCATTTCTATGGGGAATGGAATGACGACAGTTGTAGCTTTTTCCTCTGTTGCCTCTTTTATTGTTTGCAATGTACGAATGAACATACCGCCTTTCTCTTTTTGAAGCACGCTCGCAGCTTCTGCGATTCTCTTCGACGCCTGGAACTCGCCATCCGCAGTGATAATTCGAGCTCTTTTATTCCTTTCCGCCTCTGCCTGTGCTGCCATCGCACGTTGCATCTCTTTTGGCAGCTCTACATCTTTTATCTCCACCGCAGACACTTTTATCCCCCAGGGATCTGTCGCTTCGTCAATTATGTGCTGTAACCGTTTGTTTAGCTTGTCGCGTTCAGAAAGCAATTCATCCAGTTCCGCCTGACCTATCACGCCTCTTATTGTGGTCAGCGCAATCTGAGAGGTGGCATAATCGTATCTTTCTACCGCGGTCACAGCCTTTTCTGGGTCAAGCACGCGGTAATAGACGACCGCATTCACTCGTGTGGTGACGTTATCGCGAGTTATGACCTCTTGCGGTGGGACGTCGAAGACAGCCACTCTTAAGTCTATCTTTACCATTGTCTCGAAGATGGGTATGATAAAGAACAGCCCGGGTCCTCTTGCGCCTACCAAACGTCCAAGTCTGAAGATTACGCCTCGCTCGTATTCTTTCACTACCTTTATTGACGACGCTAATATAACCAATGCTACAAATACTACCCCTATTATCCAGCCAAAAGTCATTTTTATTTTTCCTCCTATGATTCTATATGCTTGTATCCATTATATAGCTTTAACTCAAAATATAAATTAAACAGTGCTTGACATAATCAGTTTCTTAACTCAAATACCCGTAAGAAAAGAAGTAAGAATAGAAGAAATAGCAGTTAGCAGTTACCTCTTCCCCTTTGTCGCGTTATTGATCGGCTTGCTTCTTGCCGCGGTAGCTTGTGTCTCTTTTGGATTCTTAGCTCCGGCACCTGAAATTGCTGCTTTGATGGTCATACTTGCTATTTACCTTGTTACGGGTTTAATCCATCTGGATGGTTTAGCAGATTTCTTCGATGGAATAATGGCAAGCGGAGGCAGAAGAGAAAAGAGGAGGGCGATGAAGGATGAGAAAATAGGAATAGCGGGGTTGTTCTCTGTTATCTTTCTTCTCCTATCGACTTTTTTCGCCATTGAAACAGTGTGTGCCACCTTTGATTTATTCTCATTTTACCATTTTACTTCCGTTTTCGTAATCGCAGAGGTTTCTGCAAAGATAAGCATGAATACTTGTATTTTACTCGGTAAAGGGTCTGATGCTAATGTAGGAATAGGCGCTTTGTTTATAAATTCGTGCTCAAAATCCAAATACATAATTGCTCTTGTTTCCTCTATCCTTATTGCTTTAATTTTTACTAATTTTTCTTTTCGTTTCTTTATGGTATTCACAGGCATCGGAGTCGCCGGGGTCGTTTCTTACATTGCGAAGAACAAATTTGGTGCAATCAGTGGGGATGTGATGGGTGCTTCTAACGAGCTTGCAAGATGCGCTACCCTGCTTATCTGGGTTATTTTTATTTTATAGCCCCGCCCGCATATGAAAAAATAATCGATGACATCTCTTTCAGCAAGCTTTTTATCTTGAAATCGAATCATACTTATAACTTAAGAAGAGTGTAAAGAGAATAGGGGTATGAAAGAGAAGGATAGAGGTAAAGAAGAGGAAATACTGAAGATATTGGAGGACAATGCGAGGATAAGCGACGAAGAGATAGCGAAGATGGTCGGGATGGAGAAAGAGGAAGTGAAGCAAAGCATTTCGGAATTGGAGGACAGAGGTGTGATAAAGGGATACAAAGCGGTGATAAATCCAGATAAAGCAGGAATAGAGACCGTACAAGCATTAATAGACGTAAAAGTCAGTTCTGAAAGGAACGCGGGCTATGATAACGTTGCGGAAAGGATTTCACGATTTCCGGAAGTAAAATCCGTGCGGTTGGTTTCTGGCGAGTATGACCTCTCGGTATTGGTGGAGGGGAATACAATGCGCGAAGTTGCTTATTTCGTTGCAGAGAAGATATCCTCTCTGGAACAGGTTCGTAATACAGTGACGCATTTTTTATTGAAGTCTTATAAAGAGAATGGAAAGATATACGAAGAGGAGGAGAAGGGAAAACGATTAGCAGTGACACTCTAAACATCCCAAGTCAAAACTTTTTTCACAAAAAAACCTGTGCTACCAAGGAAAAAGAAAAAAAGTATGAAGTCTGAGATAATAGCAGATAGGGTGAAAGGACTGGAGGGTTCTGGAATAAGGAAGTTCTTCGATGTCGCACAGCAGATGGAAGGGGCGATCTCCCTCGGTGTTGGAGAGCCTGATTTCGTAACGCCTTGGAGTATAAGAGAAGCATGTATATTCTCATTGGAAAAAGGCTATACATCTTATACGAGCAATTGGGGGCTTTTAGAGTTAAGAGAGGCTCTTTCTGATAGGGTTTATAAAGAAAGTGGTGTGTATTATGAGCCTGAAGGTGAAATACTCATAACAACAGGGGTGAGTGAAGCTTTTGACCTGGCACTCCGTGCCATCGTCAACCCCGGCGATGAAATCGTTCTTCACGAACCTTCTTATGTGAGTTACAAGCCCTGCACGGTATTTGCTGCCGGGACTCCGGTATGTGTAGATACAGAAATTGAGGATGAATTCAAACTGAGGGCAGAAAAACTGAAGGAAAAAATAACGGAGCATACAAAAGCTGTTATTTTGAGCTATCCTAACAACCCTACGGGAGCAACACTGAGCAGAAAGGACCTGGAAGAGATAGCAGATGTGGTGAATGAGCATGATTTGCTCGTTATCTCGGATGAAGTCTACGGTAAGCTGACTTACGAAGGTAAGCATACATGCTTTTCCTCGCTCAACGGGATGAAAGAGAGGACAATCCTGCTGAATGGTTTCTCCAAGGCGTATGCAATGACAGGGTGGCGATTAGGATATGCTGCCGGGAATAAAGAGATAATAGAAGCGATGATGAAGATTCATCAGTATATAATGCTTTGTGCTCCGATTACTGCGCAGATGGCGGCGATGGAAGCTTTGAGAACCAATGACGAAATGGAGCGAATGGTAAGTGAATACAACCGTAGAAGGAGATTAATGGTGGAAGGACTGAGGGAAATAGGGCTGAGCTGCTTTGAGCCAAAAGGTGCGTTTTATACTTTTCCATCTATTGAAAATACAGGTCTCACTTCGGAAGAGTTTGCAAAAAGACTCCTTTTGGAGGAGCGCGTGGTGGTAATACCCGGAAGCGTATTTGGTGCTTGTGGAGAAGGATTCATAAGGTGTGCTTATGCGGTGTCACAGTATCAGATACGGGAAGCTCTGGAGAGGATGGAAAAGTTTTTGGAAAGACTCCGTATATAAGGTTTATATAAGCTAATTCCAGTTCGTATAAGGCGATTATTCCTCAATAATCCTTTTTGGGATTTTAGCGGTGTTTTCTTCAAGACTCATGAATCCTCCCTTTCCATCGCCATTTCAGCACCAATCGTATTTGCCCAGACATCAATCCTCCCATATTGAGGTTGTGATACGCACCAGAGCACAGGAATGATTAGATTTGTGCTTCACAAAGCAATCGTCATAAAGCTCGTTGGCTCCTGCACCTAAACCGAGAATGTTTCCTAAACTGTTAAAATAAGAGGAATAGCGGAATTTATCCCGCCCGTTTGAGAAATGATTGATATTTACGTGATTGTACCCGTTATCTTCCAGAAAGCACTTTGCATTTCAAAAATATCCATTGCTATTTCGATTGGAGGCGGCTCGAATTGTCTGGATATCGCTGTTTATGGACCGAATATCAAAGGATAAAGAGAAATTCCACCAATCCCTATTTCTACGGCTTTTTGCAAATCTGTAATCACCTCCCTAAAAAAGCACACTATAAACAACATTTCGCCAGTACCTTAAAATCATCAACCAATACTTCTTTCATCCCCGGATTGTAAGTAGCAACGGCTGGATGATATAAAGGTACTATCTTTTTAATACCT